>JBGCFY010000169.1:0-9702 GCA_045110315.1 Saprospiraceae bacterium | reverse complement strand
GGATTCGTTAAATTTACCTCCGCTTTCGCTAAAACTTTTAAAAATGCCTGAGCCGCCTGAGCTGCTGCAGTATTATCTGTTTGCACTAAAGCATCCTTTAAAATTAAGTAACTTTCTGCTACTTCATGCAATCTTTTTTTAAAAATTTCGGGCACCAAGGCTTGAAAACTTGGTGTAAGGCCAGTTTCTTCTTTTTTGACCTTTACCATTTGGTTCATCATGCTTGCTTGGTTGTTGAGTTGGGCCGCAGCATCTAGGGTAAAATTACCGTAAGTGACGACCTCCTCCCCTACTTCCAAGCCAGCGGTCACCTGATAACGATCACCAAGATTTTCGCCTAATTCAATGACTCTAAACTGGAAAGAGGGAATATCCATTTCAGGGACTTTGACGTAAACGACGGACTTTTTTCCCGTCCACAGAACAGCAGATTTTGGTACCGTCAAGCTTATGCTGGCGCTTTTAGTTCTCTTTTGTAGTTGTCCACTCACCAACATTTCAGGCTTTAGTTTTCCATTTGTATTGCGAATTTCCGTCCGAATTGCTGCGACTCTCGTTTGAGCATCAATCATCGGATCAATAAAACTCACTTTAGCTTTAAAGGTTTTATTAGGAATAGCAGGAGTGGTAAATGCTATTTGATCTCCGATTGCAATACTCGCAAGGTCTTCCTCGTAAGCATCAAATACGGACCAAACCTGATCGAGATTCATCAGCTCAAAAAGCGGTTCTCCTTTACTCAAATAATCTCCCACGGCAACACTCCGATTCGTAACGATACCCGTTGCATCTGCATATAAGATAAAGTTTTCTTGAATTTCTCCACTTGCTTCAATCGCTGCAATTACCGTTGGATCAATTTTCCAATATCGCAGTTTGGTGCGAGCAGCCGTCAATAAACCGGGACTCAACTCTGCTAATTTCAATGCTTCTAATAATTCCCGCTGCGCGGTAATCAAATCGGGGGCATAAATCGAAGCTATTTTTTGTCCTTTCTGAACGCGTTCTCCTTTAAAAGAGACAAACAGTTTTTCTATTCTTCCAGGCACGTGTGCCACCTGCGTCGCCGCCCACCGTTCATCCGCTTGAATTTTTCCGGAAAGGGAAATCACTTTAGCTTGATTTTCCATTCCCCCCCCCACCGTTGTCGTTTGAATATTTGCTAATTTTACCGCTTCGTCAGTCATTTGTAAAACTAGTGGATCATCAGAACTTTCTGTGCTGAGTGGAATCAAATCCATGCCACAAAGTGCACAATCGCCCGGTTCGGGTTGCCGAATTTGAGGATGCATCGAGCAAGTCCAAATTTGTTCACTACGCTCCGTGGTGGTGGAATGTGTGGAAACTTCCGGCGCACTCGTTTTATTTTTTCCAAATAATACATAGCCCGCTCCTAGTCCGAGTAACGCGGCAGCAAGTGCCACTAAGCTTATTTTTATGGTTGTTGATTTCATATAAAAAAGTCTAAACCTATCAATGGATATTATTTTAGTAGGAAATTATTAAAAAAAATAATCACGAATGATTAAACAAATCGATAAACAATATTACTCCTCGCTAAAATATTGGAGGATTCCGCTGCGCGCTAATTGGCTCGCTACGATTGCTTCGAGTTGTCGTAATTCATAATCCAATAAATCTTTTTCCAGTGCTAATAGTTCTACGAAATTATTTGCTTGTACGCTATAATCTGCTTCAAGAATAGCAATGGCTGCTCGGGTCAATTTTATTTGTTTCTGATATAATTCCATGCGCAACCGTGCCGTTTCATAATCCGCAAAATGCTGATCAATCTGTGCAGAAAACGCACTTAACAACGCTCCTTTTCTTTGATCAATCGCTTGTATTTTCAATTGTTCTTCCCGTGCTTTTGCTTGGTATTTTTTTCGGTTAATCGGTAATCGAATAGACGCACGAAGTTGTAAAACATCTCGTCCATTGTTCGCAGGAGAAGCATCCGTACGTTTGTTAATCATTAAATAATCTACGCCAAGACCAAAGCCTGGTTTGCCATCCAATGCATTGAGTGCAAGTGCTTCTTTCGCAATGGTTTGTTGCAACTCGAACTGTCGTACTGCCGGATGATTCGAACGAATAGCATCCATTAAATAGGCTTTATTAAAAGGAATCACCGCAAAACTCAAACTATCTTTAATTACAATTGGACGATTTTCAGTTCGTTGCAAAAGTTGATTTAAGCTTGCCATTGGTTTCGCCTCAGCCGTAGCGAGAATAACCAACTCTTGCTCCAAAGCTTCCAATTTTAATTGCACCCTTAAAACATCTGCGCCCGTTGCTTTACCGCTTTCTACCTTTGCCAAGGCGAGCCTTTCCAAGCGAAGAAAGAGTTGTAAGTTTGCTCGAATAATTACGGCTCGTTGCTGCACTTCGTACAGTTGATAATAAGCTTGTTCGATCTGGTAATTGATACTTAAGCGACGAACTTCAACGCGTTCTTTTAATGCTTTCGCTTTGGCTAAAGCAAGACTTTTTCGTTGTGTCAACGTCCCAAACCAAGGAATCATTTGCTGCGCACTTACCCTCAACCATTGGCTGCCCAAACGGGTTTCAATAGGTAGCGGAGCAACACCAATTCCTACCGTAGGATCTGGTAGCTGACTTTGCTGCGGCGCTTTCTCAAGCGCAGCGAGGTAGTCTGTTGCTAAAGCTTGGAGTGTGAGGTTATTTTCCAGCGCTTCCTTCTTCAAATTTGCTAAACTTTGTGCTTGTGTAAAACTACTGACAAAGCATAATAATAAGCCAATCATTAATGACTTTCCAAAGAGCGACCTTCGCCCCATTTGCTGTTGCCATCGCAAGCGCCATTCTTGCCAAAGTGCGTATAAAACGGGAACGGTAAACATAGTTATAATTTGCAGGCTCATTCCTCCAAAGGAAGGAACAGCCATTGGTAACATAATATCAGCCCCTCTGCCCGTCGCGCTGAGAATTGGCAACAAAGCCAAGATCGTCGTTGCAGTGGTCATCATCGCAGGTCGTACACGACGCATTCCACCTTCCACGACAGCATCCCGAATCCCTTGGATAGAAGTAGGCTGATTTCTTTTAAAACTGTTTTGTAAAAAAGTAGCAACGAGTACACCATCGTCCGTAGCAATACCAAAAAGTGCCAGAAATCCTACCCAAACGGCGACGCTCAGGTTAATGGTTTTGATTTGAAATAGGTCTCTTAGGTTCGTCCCAAAAAGATCAATATTTAAGAACCAATCGGTGTCGTACCAACCAATCATTAAGAAGCCTCCTGCGAAAGCAATAAAGACTCCCGTAAAAACCATCAAAGCAATCGCAACAGATTTAAATTGAAAATAAAGAATCAAAAAGATAAGAATTAAGGCGATCGGTACTACGATACTCAATCGTTTATTCGCGCGGAGTTGTTGCTCGTAATTACCTGCAAAACGATAGTTAACGCCTGCGGGAATACTTAGCGTTCCGGCAGCAATCTTTTTTTGTAAATGGGCTTCTATTTTTTCAACGAGCTCTACTTCTGCGTAACCTTCTTCTCGATCAAATAGCACAAAGCCAACTAAAAAGCCATCTTCACTTTTGATTGCCTGTGCCCCTTTTTCGTAGCGAATCGTTACAAGTTCTCCTAACGGAATCTGTTGTCCCGTTGCGGTAGCTAATAATATTTCTTTCAATACTTCGGGGTCCCTTCGCAAAGCACGCGGGTAACGAACTTTGACGGCATAGCGTTCTCTACCTTCCACGGTAGTTGTCATGGTCATTCCACCGATTGCCGTTTGAATATAGCGTTGTACCGTTTCGATGGTTAAACCGTAACGACTCATTCTATCTCGATCAAGATCTAGTAAAAGGTAAGGTTTTCCGACGATGCGGTCCGCAAAGACGGCAGACCTTTTCACTCCTTTTACAGCTTTAAGTTCTTTTTCTAATGCTAAACCGAAAGCTTCGACCGTTGCTAAATCAGCACCTCGAACTTTGATTCCCATGGGCGCGCGCATTCCAGTTTGGAGCATGACTAGTCTAGTTTCAATCGGTTGTAATTTAGGTGCAGAAGTAAGTCCTGGGATTTTAGTGACCCGTACAATTTCATTCCAGATATCATCGGGACTTTTGATTTCATCGCGCCATTGTCGGTAGTAACGTCCCTTTTCATCAGGAATCAATTCGCCACTTTGACTGCGCTGATATTCCCCATCCTGATATTTGAATCGTAGGCGGTGACCTTGTGAGTTCGTTTTGTATTCTGAGCGATAGATAATGACATTTTCGTACATGGACATCGGAGCAGGATCTAAGGCACTATTGATTCGTCCTGCTTTACCAACTACCATTTCGACTTCTGGAATAGCGGTTACCGCCATGTCCAACAAGCGGAGATTTTTAATATTCTCTTGCATCCCTGCGTGCGGCATTGCCGTTGGCATCAACAAGAAAGAGCCTTCGTCCAAAGCGGGCATAAACTCTTGACCCGTTGCTTGGAAAGCAACAAAACCTTGATAGACAATCAACCCGACTAAGAACAAAAACAAAATTTTCACTCGCAGCAAAAACCGGAGTATAACTTCATACCAATAAATGATCAAGTAAAAAAAACCAACCAATCCACCGGCGATACTAATCACGAAAATAAAATTACTAACTGTAGATTTATTGACCCCCAGTGGCATCCAGACGCCAGCTAAAATCCAAGCGACGAATAAAGCATAAATGATATTGATGAGCCAAGTTAGCAGTGTAGTAAAGCGAGCATTATAATGATTTTCCAATAGCATTTTGAGCAAGCCAATTAAGGCAATGGTGAGGAGTACACTTCCTAAAAAAGTTTGGTGAAAAATAGCAATGGCGACACCTGCAACAAGCGCGATGCCGTTGAACAAGTAGTTGATAATTTTCTTTTTTGTTTGCAAAGAAAATAAACTGTGCGCCAAAGCTGGAATGATGGTAATGGCAACAATAATCGAAGCTACTAACGCAAAAGTTTTGGTAAAAGCTAAGGGTCTGAATAATTTTCCTTCCGCTGCTTCCATCGCAAAAACGGGCAAAAAAGAAACTACCGTCGTAGCGACTGCCGTCAATACGGCAGGAGCAACTTCGATGGTGGCTTCGTAGATCGACTCCAATAAACTTTCTTCTGCCTTCGCAATCTTCATTCGTTTGACCATGCTCTCCGTCAGCACAATTCCCATATCGACCATCGTTCCAATCGCGATTGCGATTCCCGAAAGGGCTACGATATTAGCATCTACGCCAAAATATTTCATGGCAATGAAGCACATTAAAACAGAAATTGGCAACGTTCCCGCTACGAGTAAGGAAGATTTCAAGTTAAACAACATTAAAATAACTACGATAATCGTAATCAAAATTTCGAGCGTCAGGGCTTCTTCTATGGTGCCGACGGTTTCGTTGATCAACTGTGTACGATCATAAAACGGGACGATGGTGACCTGTGATAAAGTGCTATCACTGAGAATTTTACTAGCCAATCCCGGTGCTAATTCTGCCATCTTTGCTTTGACATTTTGAATTACCGTCAACGGATTAGCGCCGTACCGAGCGACAACAACACCGCCAACTGCCTCTGCTCCAGATTTATCTAAAACGCCACGACGAGCCGCGGGCGCAATATTTACCTTAGCAATATCTCCAATTCTAATGGGTACATTCCGGTTAACTTTGACGACACTTTTTTCGATATCTTCGATATTTTTGAGATAACCTAAACCTCGCACAAAATATTCCGCTAAATTAATTTCAATCGTTTGGGCACCAACGTCGATATTACTCTGCTTGATTGCCTTCATCACTTCTTCGAGGGTAATCTTATTGGCCTTCATGGCAATTGGATCAACTTCTACTTGATATTCTTTGACAAAACCGCCAATGGAAGCTACCTCGGCAACTCCTTCTGCGGAGGATAAACCGTAGCGTACGTAGAAATCTTGAATGGTTCGCAATTCGTGTAAATCCCAGCCACCAGTGGGCTTTCCTTCCTTGTCGCGACCTTCCAAGGTATACCAAAAAATTTGACCAAGTGCCGTTGCATCTGGTCCGAGGGAAGCTTGTATACCTAGCGGTAAAGTATTGGGAGGCAAGGCGTTTAATTTTTCAAGAATTCGACTGCGACTCCAATAAAATTCGATATCATCATCGAAGATGACATAAATGGTAGAGAAGCCAAACATAGAATTACTTCGAATACTTTTTACACCGGGAATTCCCAAGAGTGCCGTCGTCAAAGGATAGGTAATTTGGTCTTCGATGTCTTGTGGCGAACGCCCCATCCATTCGGTAAAAACGATTTGTTGATTTTCTCCAATATCAGGAATGGCGTCTACCGAAACGGGATCACGCGGTAACTGTTCAATTCCAAAATCGAAGGGTGCCGTTACTAAACCCCAGACGACAAAGCTACCGAGCAACAAGTAAGCGACGGGTTTATTTTCTAAGAAGAATCTAATTATCCGAGCAAGCATATTATTTATACTTTCGAAGACATTTGAATAAATCGTTTAAAGGAAATGCAGCAAAACCCTATCAATTAGCAGAGCAAGTAATTAAAACTGACTACTAGAACTTTAGGATTAGCGAGTGTGGGTAGATTTAATTTTATGAAGTTGTTTGAAACGCTAAAAAGGTTTACGAATGATTAAACAACTTCTATACTTCCTGAAAAGCAATACCGCTCGATCAAGAGAGCATTAGTCATAAATCTAACAGAAGGAATTATGATTCTTAAATGAGAAAAGATTCGTATAGGATGGCTATATCCCTGATAATTAAAGGTGGTTTATAAACAATTGGAATCGACTCCCGTGCTATGATAGAAAAACTTGGGGTAATCGTTAAAGCGTAAGCGACAATGAACTGCGTTAAGGGTTCCGAAGAGAGCGAAGTAAGTTCTTGCGTAGGGCATTCCGCTAAGGCATATTTTAAAACTTGACTTTTACAACAAGGAGGATTGCTTAAGGTATGCGTATACTTATCTTTTTTCTCGTTGCCGAGGAATGTTTGGTGCGTACAATCTTTGAGAGAAGCGGCATCCGCCAGTTGATAGCAAGATTTTGCTTTTCCAAAAAAACTAAACGACATAACCTTGCCTTGACAATAATGCAAATCAATAGAGTTTGCCATTGCGCCAAAAAGCATCAGCACTGCCATCAGGAAAGCGACAAACCGAAAAGGATGATATTTAGTTTTTTTAGTCATGCTTTACAAAGATACAGATTATTTTAGTTGCAAGTTTTACATTTTTTTGATAAAAATTAGCATAATTCTGACATAGCAAGTAAATCATTTAAGTATTTCTACGGGAAAAATAATTTTTTTCCATCAATAAAAGGAGTAACAATACAATCGAGTGATATCTTCCACCTCGCTTTTAAATCTATTTTAATGCTTATCTGTAAAGTATTGCTAGTCAGAAACCCTTTTCTTTTTATCTTTCCAGCTACGATTATATCTCCAAGAAGAAGTTATGATTGATCACTGCTCTGCCGCCCAGTTATTGACTTCATATTCAGACAACTGCGTTTTGTGACAAGTAAAATATAACTGTATTGGCATAATTTTTTCTGTATTTTTTGTAATAAAATGATTGGCTAAAATCAATTTCAATTGCCTTGTCCAATCTTTTAGATTGCATGATTTAAAGATAAAAAAAGACTACTGAAGAAAGCAACTTTCTTCCATTCGGTGATAGAACACAAATTCAAATCGCCCCCTTTAAGTAAAACATGCAACCCGATGAAAAAATTTAAGCTCCTTGTATTTATTGATGATGACCACGCGACAAATGTATTTCACGAAATTATTGTACAAGAATCTAATCTTTGCGAGCAACACCTATTCTTTAGTTCTCCGCTAAAAGCTTTAGCCTATTTTGAGAATTTGAAGGAAGAGGAAAACCCAACTTGGCCGGATGCTATCTTTTTGGACATCAATATGCCGATGCTGGATGGTTGGGAGTTTATTGAAAATTATCGAAAATTAGGGATCAAAGAATCTCCCGTAATTATTATGCTTACTACTTCGCTTTATTCTAAAGATGTAGAAAAGGCGGATGAAATTGATATTATTCACAACTTTATTGGTAAGCCACTAGAGATTGAATATTTAGAAGCGTTAAGAGTTGATTTGTTAGAACCGATACCTTCGGAACAAGTCTAACTAGCTTTTTTTTAGAATTTATTAAAGTTATTTGCTAGCCTATGTCTTTGCGATTTTAACGCAAAGGCATAGGCTATTCTATTTTGAGTCTACGGAAGACGGGACCAAGTTATTTTTCAAAATCACCAAACCGTAGTAAGGACTAGGAGTATTTTCATAAGTGATAAAATAGTAATTCCGTATGAGCGTCCACCTATTTGAAAACGGCTTTTATCGTATTGCTCCCATGGAGTTTTGATATTATAGTTGATACCTTTACTAAGGTTACGTTCTACTGGGATAGTAATGCGGTAAGTAGTTTCCCTTTTTATTGATGTAAAAATAACACAAGCTAAGATGACGCCTAAGTTTCAGCAGAGTGATCGTGGAATTATGTTTAAGCATTCAATACAAATCAAATCACTTCGTAGCTTACCTCCTCTCTTGAGTAGTTTCTTCATTGCTTAAAGCCTAGCTAAGCAGCGATTATTTCCCAAATCCTTGTTTATTTTTGCTGCTTCGAGTAGTCGTTGTATCTTTGTCATAGACTTTCAGGTCGAACGCTGCTTTGGGTTCGCCACAAACTAGATGCACGCATGAAGAATATCAAGACTTTAATCGAACTCATTACGCTGGAAAAAATTGACGAGAATCTCTTTCGAGGAGAGAATTATATTACGCCTTGGAAGAGAGTTTTTGGTGGGCAAGTTTTAGGACAAGCACTCCACGCGGCTTACCAAACCGTACCCGCAGATCGTTTTGCCCATTCGATGCATGGCTATTTTATTTTAGCGGGAGATGTTGATACGCCGATTTTGTACGAGGTGGATACCATTCGAGATGGAAGAAGTTTTACGACACGCCGTGTCGTTGCCAAACAACACGGCAAAGCCATTTTCACGATGGCCGCTTCCTTTCAGTTGCCGCAAGAAGGCTTTGATCATCAGATTACGATGCCTAATGTTTTGCCGCCGGATACTTTACTCAACGATTATGACCAAATCAAGGCGCTCAAGGAAACGCAGCCAGAGTTGTACAAGCGACTAACGATCATTCATCCCAATGCCATTGAATTTCGACCAGTCGAAAACCTATTTCAAGCCGAAGTAAAAAGCCACCGTCCGTATCGACACGTATGGTTTAAGTCCAGAGAAGCGGCGCCCATTTCCTTACCAATGCAACACCAGCTTTTTGCTTATGCTTCCGACTATAATTTATTGACTACGGCGGCGATTCCACACATGGAAAAGGCGCTCCGCACCGATTTATTTTTCGCGAGTCTTGATCATGCGATCTGGTTTCATCGAGATTTTAAGATTGACGATTGGTTGCTTTATGCCATGGACAGTCCGTCTGCGGGTGGATCGCGTGGTTTTAGTAGAGGGAATGTATTTAACGAAGCTGGTCATTTGATTGCTTCGGTTGTACAGGAAGGGTTGATTCGGAATTTACAAGATAAAAAGCCGAAATAAGATCTTAGATAAAAGCTTCTTTTGTAGAAATATCACATACTAGCAATAAAACAAGTTTCAATAAATAAGTCCCAATCTCCTTTTGAGCGTTGGG
>JBGCFY010000168.1:0-18425 GCA_045110315.1 Saprospiraceae bacterium | reverse complement strand
GGTAGTTCCAACAATTGATTGAGTAACTCTTCTTCAGTGGGTTGCAGCTTAGCAATTTGCGCAAAGTTATAAATACCGATGGCATTCATTTTTTGTTCCACGAAAGTGCCCAAACCTCTTAGTTTCTTAAGGTTGTCCCGTTGTTCCTGAGTTGCTTTTCCAATCTTAGACCAATCTAGTTCTTGGGTTCGTTCCTTGATACGAGCGAGCAATTCCGATCTTTTGTTTTTCGTAACCTCTGATTTTCGAGGTGCTTTCTGTGGTTCACTATTTGAAATAGCGATCAGTTGCTCCGAAAGTTTTTGATTCTCTTTTTGTGTTTTATTTAGCTCTTTTTGTTTGAGGGCAAATTTTTGTTCTAATTTTTTTTGTTCTCGATGGACAATTTCTAGGCTCGCAATTTGTTTTTCGTAGTCTTTTAGCAATTGTCCGTAATTCTCCTTGGTTTGGCTCAGTTCGTTTGCAAAGCGATCATTTCCTTCCAGCAAGGCTTTATATTGAAGACTAACTGATTCTTGCTCAGCAAGTCGAGCTTGAAAAGAATTTTGTTTTATGTCCAATTCTTTTTTCAAAGAGTTGAGTTCTTTTTCTTTTTTGCTCATGGTGAGCAAATAATGGTCGTATTTTGATTTATAGCCTTGGAAAACATTCAGTTGGGCTTGCAGGGCGCTATTTACCTTCTCGACTTCTTCATATTTCTGGCTTAATTTCTTAAAGCTACTTTCCCACTTTTTCTGTTGCGGTCCTCCGTTGTGTCCGTTGGACGAAGCCTGATTTGGTGAAGACTCGGAAGGGGGAGAAGGCGCTTGTGTGATTTGTGAGGTACGAATGGTATTGTATTTCTCTTGCCAATTGCTAGTTTGCTTTTGCTCTTCGGTCAATTCTTTTTTGAGCTTGAGTATTTCTTGATGCAGTTGATGTATTTGTTTTTCTGAATTTCGAATACTCGCCTTAAAAGTATTAAACTCTTCAATCACTAATTCGTGATTTTCTTTTTCATTTTGGAGATTTGATCGCAGTAAAACTACTTTGTCGTTGGCTACGGTTTGTTGAATTTGACTCTCTTCTACTGCTGTTTTTAAGGATAGACTTTGCGTCTTTGAATCGGACAATTCAATTTCGAGATCGGATTGTTTCAGTCGAAAGGCGTCGAGTTCTTTTTTGAGAGAAATTAACTGATTGCTACGAATGTACCAAGTCAGGATCGCAGCTAGTATCGCTGCGCCGAGTAAAAGGAAGAATATAGAAATAGTAGCTGTCTCCATGATGTATTATTTTGTATTGCTTCAGCGTCAGCGGAGGTCAATCTGTTGACGCGATTTCAGTGTCTGAATAGTTGATTGCGATCATTTTTACGAATTACTTCAGCATTCAAAAAAAGGCAACTATTCTTTAATTCGTAATTCTACCCGGCGATTCTTTTCTCTGCCTGTTTCGTTGTCATTAGAAGCAATTGGCTTTGCCTCTCCTTTGAAATCGACGGTTAATTGATTGGAAGGGAAACCATATTTCATCATAAAAGATTTCACTTTCTTTGCTCGGTATTTGGAGAGGCGCAAATTATTAGCGGGTTTTCCTTGATTGTCGGTAAAGCCGGTGATGATAATTTGAGCGTCTTTTTCATAAGCTAAGTATTGCTTGAGTTTATCAAAGTAGGCCTCTAACTCAGGCGTCATTTTCAATTTGTATTTATCCTTTGGGAAGTACAAATTCAGTTTTTCGATTTTGATCGTATTTTTTGCTTCAACATCTCCAAGGAGAGGTGTGAGTGAGCGTGCTGATTTCCCTTTTGAAAATTCAAAATATACGCCACCGATTAAGTGATTCTCTTGTAGGACAACTTGGTGAACTCTAAGACTTTGCGTATTGATCTGTGGTGGGTTTACACCGTAATCGATAAGTACATCTCGTAACGATTCTGCTCTTGCTTGTCCTAAATTGTCCAACTGGCTGTCATTGATTTCTGTAGCTTGGTAAATTCCGGTAAGTGACAAGGAGTGAGTGGGATGTTGTCGTAAATAACTCGCGATTTGCTCAAGAGCAATTTCGGTTAGCTTAGGAATAGAAATTTCAGAAGAGGACTTTGGGAAAAAAAAGTTAGTGGCAGCAGTGAACTGTAAAGAATCAAGGGACACCTTGAATGCGTTTTTGGAATTAGGTTCAATACTGCGGTAGGTATTAGCATACCACCAAGAACCACCCAATAGCCAAGCGAAGAGCAATGCAGAAAGCAATGCAGTATTTATTTTTCTCATAGAAAAGTAGCTGCTAGTTCTTTAGACTAGCGATAAACCTACTTGTGAAAACTTTAAACTAAAACTTTCACAAAGAGGTATAAGTTAATAGTATAACACGGTCGTTTTTTAACGTTTATGCTCGGATAAATCTAAAGTTAAGTATTGATTTGAGTTTAAACAAAAATAAGGTGTAGTATTTTTGTAAGTTAATGGAATAAACTCCATTTTATTGGGCTTGGGTGGATAAATAAAAAAATAAAATGGTCAAGTATTCCTGAAAAATGCTGCTTTGCTGATTAGCTTCCGTTTGGGCTTGGTCGCTAAAAAAGTTGTTTTATTCTCCTTGAGACAGTTCAATATTTAAGATGCTTTGTTCTTTTGCGGAGACTTTATCAATTTTAATATAAAAGCCAGGACCTAAAGCGAAGCGTTCGCCTAGTTTAATATTAGCGGCATTTTCCATGATGCTTTGTCCCCAGAGTTGGAAACTCATCAAGCTTTCAGAAACTTTACTCATGTATTGAAATTGGCTAGCACTAGCTTCTATCCAAAACTCCGGTGGCATTTCTTGATAATCCCCTTTAATTTGAAATTGAAATTCTTGTTTAATTTGTTCACAACCTGTCTGAAAAAGCTCTAAGCTAATTCCATTTTCAAAAACAACAGATTCTTGGCTATTTTGTGTAGTAAGTTTAAAACTGTGTTGCATTACCTTTCCCATTGTAGGTTGAAAAATAGCAACGGGATCGCCTAAGGAACAAGCGGGTTGGTTATCACAGCTAGATAGTAGAAAACAAAAACAGCAAGTCAAAAAAAATAGTCTCATTGGAAGCTTAGGATTAGAAGTTGAAGCATTGAAGTGATTAGTGAAGTTCTTTTACTAGTTACGACGAACAACATTATTGTTAACGTAATTTAGAATAAAATATTGAATTTAAAGCAGTGCTTGAGGGATTTGCTCGTAAGGAGAGTATCCTTCTACTGTTTTCGTTTTTTCCAACAATCATTGACATGATCATCTACCATACCAATTGCCTGCATGAAAGCGTAGCAAATAGTGGAACCTATAAACTTGAAGCCTCTTTTTTTCAGGTCTTTGCTAATTTTATCAGAAAGTTCCGTTTTTGCGGGGACAGCTTCTAGATTAGGGCAATCATTAATAATGGTCTGATGATTTACAAATTGCCAAAGGTATTCATTGAAGCTTCCAAACTCCTTCTGTACTTTCAGGAAGGCAACAGCATTGGTAACGACGGCATTAACTTTAAGCTTATTGCGAATGATGCCTTTGTTGAGTAGCAGTTTTTCGATTTTAGCGGGTGTAAATTTGCTGATTTTTTTAGCGTCCCAATTGGCAAAAGCTTTGCGATAACTTTCTCTTTTTTTGAGTACGGTGTACCAACTTAATCCAGCTTGCGCACCTTCTAGGTTCAGGTATTCAAAGAGGACGGTATCATCGTGTACCGGCACGCCCCATTCTTGATCGTGGTAATCTTGATACAACTCATCTTTGAGGCACCAGCTACATCTTTTTTTAGTTTCCATATATTTTTGTTTTTACCGAATGAAACGGTGAATTAGGCTTGGTCAATTTCAGAACGTTTTCTCTTCCACCGTTTGTGCGTCCACAACCAATATTTTGGCGCATTATTTATTTCTTCTTCTAGTAATCGCGTATGTCTTTCGGTAATTGATCCCGGTACGGCGTTGAGTGGATCAGCTTCGACTACTTCAAAACGAGCTTGGTAATATCCTCTTTTTAGTTTATCAATATGTGCAAAAACTACTGGAGAGTTGGTCATTTTGGCGTATTTCTCTGCTCCGAAAGCGACAGCGGTATCTTGCTTCAAAAAATTAGTCCAGTGTGCTTTTTTACTTGAAGACGGAGATTGATCACTGGCAAAAATTACGGCACAAAGCTCCCTGTTTTTACCATCCGGAAATTCAGTTTGGAAAAAATCCCGTGATTCTTTTTTGCTAATCATGCGGAGACCAAATTGACTTCTAGAAGCTTTTAGTTTTTGATCTAAAAACTTATTGGCTAAAGGAGCATAAATGGTAACACCATTATACTGAGACTGCGTATCAAAAGCGATCACAGCCAATTCCCAGTTGTTGTAATGCCCTGCCGTAATCATGATATTTCTGCCTTCCTGATGGAATTGATCCAATATTTCCGGATTGACTAATTTGAATCTTTCAATCACTTCCTTACGGGAAATACTAAAGAAGCGGACACTTTCTACGATGATATCGCAAAAATGGCGGTAAAAATTACTCCCAAGAATTTGAATTTCTGCGGCTGTTTTATCAGGATAAGCATTACGCAAATTTTCAAAAACGACTTTCTTGCGGTAACCTACAAGGTGATAAATGATTAAATACAGAAAATCAGAGACATAGTACAGTACACCTAAAGGAAGATAGGAGAGTGGTTTTAACAATAAATAGTACAAAATTCTACTCATGCGGCAAATATAATGAAGTTGTTTTAGAATTTCATCAATTGCTTACAATTGCCTGTCATTAGTCGATGATCATTTTGGGATTGAACGATGAAATTGATTAACTAACTTGACGAGTATTTGGTTCTCTGAAGTAGATAATTGAACCACAGATTGGTAATAATGTTGATCGAGTTGCAGACAGAATAAATGATCGGCGTCACTGGGCCCGAGCTCATCAAGAACGGTTGCTTGCGTTGCGTGACCGCTTGATTTTTCCGTTAGAAATCCAACGAAGGCTTGTAGTTGTCGGTAAGGAATGCTTTCTTGCTTTTCTTGAAAAAGGGCATAGTCGTAGCTCAGTTGAAAAGTATCTTTTTCGAGCAGGAGTATTTCTTTTCCAAATTGATTCCACAAAAACAAGCGTCCTAAGTACAAGCTTGCTAAACCCATTAGTGCTAAAGAAATTAGGAGATTCGTCAGTTCAAAATCAGCTGACCAGAAAGCTTTGAAGATTCCACCAATACAGCTACCAGCGCTGAGAATTGTTAAAAACCCCAATAAACTAGTTGCCCAAATGGAAGTTTTTGGTCGAAGAATAATTTCGAGACTGGTATCGGTATGGCTAATTTCAACTTGTTTGCTAATTTGTTTGCTTTTCATCTAAACTTCAATTTCTGGCAAGAGTTGGTGGTACATATGTTTGACCTGTAAATCGCCAAAGCCATAAATACCTGCTTGTTTTGAAAAAATAGGGAAAACAGTGCGGAAGCTTTTATCAGTTTGCTCGTTAAGAATATCTTGTAAGATTTGTAAGGGGCGACTTAAGGTATCTGTTGCCGGAAAACGATCAAGGTGGGCTTGGCAAACGGCTTGTAATTTGGGGAAACAGCGGTTTGGGGTGGCGGCAACTTTTCTTAGCTGAGCAAAGTCGTTTGTACGATAAGCCTGCCAACAACTTAATAACTGCATCTTTTCGGTTGGTGTCAGAAGAATGCGCTTTTTAAATGCTTTTTCTAAATCTGATGGAGACATCTGACCGAAACCCAACCAACCTTGTTCCACATTTGGTTTGACAAGATAAACCGTATGCGATGATTTTAATAAGGACAAACAAAACCAGCAATTGACCAAACAAAAAAGATCATCTTCGAACCATAGATTGATGGTAGCTTCCTCGGGAAGTTCGATCATTTTTTGAAACTCAGTGACAACTTTCAAATGATAATTTGCCTGACTTTCTCCAAAGTAAGCTTCGATGAAAGCTGCCCGGGTTTTCCAAAAATCGGATATTGTTTCGCCAACAAGGCTCCCTTCGATGAGGCATTCGCGTGCAATAATGCGAGGGCCTGCGATCGTCGATGGAAAGCTTGCAAGAAGTGCATCTCCGTTGAGAATATGGTAAATTGCTGGCATTAACTTAGTCTTTTTGAACAACCATCGAATAAACTAATGGGAGCTTATCACCCATTTTTTGAATAGTAAATTTATCTTCGGCTACCTTATTCATCCCTTGAAAACAGTCGTAAGGAGAGTAATCATATTCTTGTAAATCTACGAGCCGTAACCCTTGACCAAGCAAACTTGTAATAACTTCTGACATGCTATGATTCCAACTGATATCTACGATTTCGATTGGTGCGCTTCGATCGGCGTAGGTTCCAGTTTGCGTATCAACGATAGGCTCAGATTTGAAATAACGATATTCAATAAAGTCAAAGTTATCATCAAACATCCAAACAACGGGATGAAAATCTGCGAAGATGAGTTGTCCACCAGGTTTGAGGTAACGAGCGACAATCGCTGCCCATTTATCCATGTCGGGTAACCATCCAATCGTTCCGTAGCTGGTAAAAACGAAGTCGAATTGTCCGTCTAGGTGTTTTGGTAAATCATATAAATCACAGCAGATAAATTTGGCATCTAAGCCCAGTTCTTCGTTGATTTCTCTAGCTTTCTGAATGGCCTTGTCTGATAAATCTGCACCCGTAACTTTTGCACCCATCCTAGCGAGTGACAAACTATCCTGTCCGAAATGGCATTGCAAATGTAAAATGCTTTTACCGCTTACCTCGCCAAGTAGCGCCAATTCAATTGACTTGAGTGAATTTTTTCCATTGCGGAAAGCAGCCATATCGTAGAAGTCAGATTGAACATGATGGTCCAAACGATTATTCCAAGCTGCTTTATTTTGTTCGATATAATTTTGTGCCGGTGCTTTCATTTTGATTAATTTAATGGGCTTTTATTTTAGGTTGATGGATTGAATCAATGGAGAATTTTCAAAAATCAGTATTTCCTAATTCTGTTCTAAATCCGAAGCAGGTTTTATTTCAAAGCTGGTGGTGATTTTTGCTGATTTTTCTAGCATCAAAGCGACGGAGCAATACTTCTCTACGGAAAGATCAATGGCTTGCTGTACTTTATTTTCTTTCAGATCGCCGTAGACTTTATAATGTAAATGGATGTGGGTATAAGTTTTAGGCACTTCTTCTCGTCGTTGACCATCGACTTCTACTTCGATGTGTGCGAGGTCAGCCCGCATCTTTTTAAGAATCATAACGATATCGATTGTACTGCAACCGGCGGCAGCCATGAGTACGGCTTGCATTGGACCGGTCGCACTGCCGTCGCCACTTAAGGCAATGGTGTGGCCGTGTTCATTTGTGGCGGTAAAATGATCTAGATTATCGGTGCTTTGGAGTTTAATTTTTGTCATCAGAGAAGAGTGTTGGTTTTGTTTTAAATTTATTTTCTAAAGAAATATTTGAATTGCTACGTTCTAGTTTTGGAGTCTGTCAAACTTACTTTTTGATTTGCCTTACTTTTCCAGATTTTAAATCAATAGCGAACAATTTTTTAAACGGCATTGGTGCGCATAAAAGTTCCAAGATAAGTTGATTATTTTTAATCTCTATTTTTCCAATGGAAGCCCAGCGCAATTTTGCGGGACCACCCGTTAAGCTGGCGTCGGAAACAAACAACCAAGTGTACTGATTATTCCTTTGCCATATTACGCCATGTTTCGTTTTAAAAAAAATATCTTTTTCTCTGCGCAGTACTTCTTTTAAAGGTTCCTTTGAATTTAGATGGTTATGACCAAAGTAGCAAAGGTATTGGTTTTTTTGGCGAAGCGTGTACGTTTTTGGGATTTGGATCGGTAGTGGCTGCCATTCTATGGAAGGACTCAATTGCTTGCGATCTGCCCGCTCGAGCCAAGATAAGGAAGGATCTATTTTGGATTGTAAAGGTGGTAAAACTTCGGCCTCCATTCTTGTCCTGAACACTTTGTTTTCGGGAAGTAGTAAGGGCGCAGGTATTTTAAGCCGGTGTCTAATTTCAGCAAAACTTCCTGCGAGATTTAAACGAAGGACTTCTTTCGTTTTACCATTAATCACGGTGCAGGATTTACTTCCAAAGCCACTTCCCGAGTCGCTGAAAACGGTCAGTGTATCTAGAAAACCATCTTGGTTGAGGTCGATAATTTCAACTTTTGAAATAAGTTCGTATTGATGTGGGATTGGACTATTATGTTTTTCTATTAGAAAGAAACTAAAAAGGGAGCATAAGTAATAGAAAAGCATAATTGGTTTTTTTTAAAAATTAAAGGTACGGAAAATGAATGGATCAACTCAACTGCCAGATATGCTATTCAAACTTGAATATTAAATATATTGTAACCTAAATTTATTTGCTTTTTGAATAGGTCTTTTCGCCTCACTCTTCGTCACGTCTTCACCTTGATCGCTATGGCTATCAGATTCCGGGCGTTTCTCGATTGACACTAAAACTCATTATCCAAAATTTCAACTAACTTATGTTACCGTGTATTAAATTCCATCCTAAAAGATAAACGATAGGATTGCAATTTAATTGGCTAGCTAAAAGTAGCCTTTGACTTTAATTAAAAAAGGACTTACGCTTTACCAAGCACAAGTCCTTTTTTGACGATAAAATTCAAGACTTTATTTGATTGCCTCAAACAATTTCTCTGCTACCAATTTAGAAGATGCAGGATTTTGACCAGTGATTAATTTACCATCTTGTAAAACGTATTCTGACCAATCATCTCCCTTCGAATAAATTCCACCATTCGCCTTAAGCATATCTTCTACTAGAAATGGAACGACGTCTTTCAGGGCTACAGCTTCTTCCTCCGTATTGGTGAAACCTGTAACTTTTTTACCTTTTACTAAAGGTGTTCCATCTTGCGCTCTTACCTTTTTCAAGGCAGCGGGTGCGTGACAAACGAAAGCAATAGGTTTCTCTTGTCGATTAAAAGCTTCGATCAATCGGATAGAGGTTTCATCTTGCGCTAAGTCCCATAAAGGACCGTGTCCGCCAGGGTAGAAAACGGCATCATATTCTTTCGCATCAATTGTTGATAGTTCGTGAGTCGTATTGATCCGCTGTTGGGCTTCCTCATCTTGATCAAATCGTTTTGTGGACTCGGTGGCGGCATCCTCCGCATCACTTTTAGGATCAATTGGTGCTTTACCGCCTTTTGGAGTTGCTAAGGTAATTGCTACGCCTTTATCTTTCAAAGTATAATAAGGACCAGCAAATTCTTCTACCCAAAATCCAGTTTTTTCTCCCGTGTCGCCTAACTCATCGTGTGAGGTCAATACAAATAATACTTTTTTATGCTCTTTCATGTTCTTTGATTTTTTTATTTAGTAATTGTCGGAAGGTCCAATCCGGTCATCTGACAATGCTATAACCGATAAAGCTCAATTTTGTTAGCTCAATTGTGAAATAATGATTAAATTGATTTTCTGAATTGGAAATCGACACAAAGAAAATCGTGCAGGTTAAGGCTGGAAGGGTGCGCGTCAATTTTTTTTACAAAAATGGTACAATGGCAGATCAATTAAGCTGGCTCGGTAAAAAAGAAGAAATTAATTTTAACTTGTATTTGTAATCTTTCCTATGAATTCATTCTATCAATACCCTAAAGTTACACAATGGTTTTTTGCCATTTTTATGATCATCTTATTATTCATATTGCTGGGATTGTGGACGGATGCGATTGGGGAAAATCTATGGTTCGGCTTATTGATTTTTTTACTTGTTCCTTTACTCCAGTTTTTGGGAACGCCGTTGTTTCGTTTACTAGGGACGTACCAATATTTATCTCCGATGTTACTTGTTTTTTCGGCGAGTGACGCACGTTATGATTTACACAATGGAACTTCTTTTGATTATTTGTTTGTGATGCGAAACACCAAACCCGGGATTGCTTGGCAGCAAAAAATATTGGCTTATTACATCGAAGGTTTTTTGGTCATTATCGACAGAATTGAAACGGGGAAATTAGCTAAGACCGTTGAAGTACGCGGGAGTTCTTACTTTTTTAGTGAAAGTACGACCAAGCGACTTGGATTTGAACTCGGCCCAACGGGTTTCGGTGAAAAATTAAATATCTTTTTCAATTATTTAGATTTGTTATGGATGTTGTCCCTTTCTAAAGGTAGCCTTACTTTTCCTAATTTAAGTAATATAAAAACGGCTCGCACGACAGGTGAGCAGCTCTGTCAACAAAAAGCACGTTTACTTAAACTTCATGCTTATTTGAAGAGATAGAAATAAGTTTTCGATAAAAATAACTGCCCTACAAATAACTTCCTAATATTATTCCTTACCTTAATCTTTGATAAGTTGTAGCCCTGCCGACTACAGCATTGCCAAATTTTTAAAATGTAAATCATGAAATTAAAATTCTACCTTAGTTTTTTGGGTGTATGCCTATGCGCTCTTTCTGCGTTAGCCGAAACCTGTGAATGGACCGGAGCAGTTGATAATAACTGGAATACTGCCGGAAATTGGTCCTGTAATGCGGTTCCCGGAGCAGCAGATGATGTGATCATTGCAACCGCAACGGTAAGCTTAAATGAAACCACTACAATCACTAGCCTAAATTTATTGCCAAATGTAACGTTAAGTGGCACGGGAATGTTGACTGTTAATGGAAATTTGACGATTAGCGATGGTGGTGATTGTACTCTAGAGATTCCAGTTAGTAGTTTCGGAATTACTGATATTGGGGAAACTGATTTAGCGATTAAGAATGCAACGCTCCAAGTTTTTGGTGGCGGTTCGATTGCAGATGATGCCAAGTTGGACTTGAATACTTCTGGTGTATTTAAGGTTCCGACGGGTGCAGTTTTTACTGTGGAAGGCAAATTAAATGTTTTTGGGATTGTGGAACTTCCGACTTTTGTGGTTGAAGGGACGTTAAATAAAGCGGGGAGTGGCACGCTCGATTTTGAAGCGTATTATCTTTTTGAAAATGCAACGCTAAATGTACAAGATGGAAGAATGATCAATTACCTCGCGAATGGAATGATTGCTAAAATGGTTAATACTATCGTTAACATTTCCACTGGTGCAAGTTTGGAGTTTGCCCGTTCTACCTCGATTGAAAATTGTGCAATTTCGGATGGTAAAATTGTGGTAGTTAATCCCGGAACGCCAAGCTTTAAACTAGGAACAACTTTTTCAGAAACGGAAATTGAAATTGCGGGTGGGGTTTTAATATTAGAAGAAGGAATGACGGTGCCTTCAGTCTATCAGGCTGGTGGACAATTTCAAGGAAAAAATATTACGATTTCAGGAGATTATATTTGGGAAGCTGGTACAATCAATGATACGAAAACGGTACTGGGAGAAACTATTATTACGGATCTTACCTCAATTCCCGTAACTCGGTTTTCGGGTGGTGCACTGCTCGTCGTTCAAGGAGGTGGAACGAGTCAAGTCAATGATGAAATATTTTGTGATATTCAAATTCCAGCAGGAGTGGTTTTTACGATTAATGCCACGGAGAATTGTGCGTTTAAAGAATTTGAACTTTTTGGGACCTTACGGAAAACGGGTAACGGTAGACTTTCGATTAATTCCTTTTTTCAGTTTAATTCCACAGGAACGATTGAAGCGGAAGGTGTTCTGGAAAGTAATTTCATGGTCAATAGAGGTGGCTTTGCTCCGGGATTTCCAATTGGAACAATGACTTTAGAAACCTCGGAAGTTATTCTAGAAGAAGAGGCAAATTTAACGATCGACTTGCAAATTGAAAATGGAGTAGTCACGACAGATTTATTATCTGTTTCTGCTGGAAAAATCACATTAGACGGAAGTCTGAAGGTAAATGAAACGGGGACGATTCCCAATGGTGATTATGAAATTGTTCAGGCGCAAGGTATGGTTCAGGATACTTTTATAAGTGTAGATTTACCAGCGGACTATAGCATTGTTTACGGAGATAATAACGTGATCCTTCGAAAACTAACGCTAATCGTAGACGCAGATAACGACGGTTTCTTTTCTGACGTAGATTGTGATGACAATAACCCTGACATCAACCCAGATGCAATAGAAATTTTTAATAATGGCATCGACGAAGATTGTGATGGTATGGATTTAATTGTGAGTACGACTTCGCCAGAAGGGCTGTCAGCGCGCATTTTTCCAAATCCAGTAATGGATCAATTATCCATTGAACTGGTGGAAGACAGTCCTTGTTTATGTCGGATTTTTAATTTGCAAGGACAGTTAGTTCGTACTGCTTGGCTGAATGCAACAACAACAGAATTGCCGCTTGCTGATTTAGACGATGGTTTGTATTTGATTAATTTACAACAAAATAATAAAAGCGGTAATCACTACTTTGTGAAGCAGCATTAATATCGAATTTGATCTTTAAAAATTAGTTCTTTTTTTTGATTGAAAACTTGAATCTGGTACTCAAGGTTATTTTGAGATAAACTTGATAATTTTTTGTTTAATCTTTTTAAGCTAAAAACTTTTTGTCCGTGTGGCGCGAGGTAAACGGGATAAGATTTTTCGATTGCCGTTTTTTCACTATCGTTAACTTTGAGTACCAACTTTCCTTGAAAAGGAGTGATTGCATCAGAAATTAAATGAACCTTGAAATTTTGATTACTCGTATCCATTACTGCAATCACGGGCTGAAAATTATCTTTTACCGTTTGGTAAGCTAATTTAGGATTCCCTTCGTAATCAATCACACTCCATGAAGGTCCAGGCCAACAATCATTGAGTTGCCAGAACAAGGTTCCCATGCAGTGTGGGCGGGCTTTGCGATGAGCCTGAATGGCTATCTTCATTCCTAAGGCTTGGGTTGCTTGGCTAAGTTCAATAAAATCAGTAAAGGATTTTGCTGGTCTAAAATTCCGTTCGATGTGTTTCGCAATCATCTCATTGCCGATATAACTTTTTTGCCGATTTTTCATAGCCAAAGAATTGAGGTACAAACTAGAATCGTGCATTACTTTTTTCAAACTTGTTAATGCTGGAAAAGATTGAAAACCGTATTCAACCATAAACCGTCCAACGTTGGTGTTGAAGTTTTTAAAGGGTTCGCGTCCGTGCCAGACGCCCCAATAGTGCATTGAGGCGTGATTAAAGTTTTCGGCAGTTCCCCAATTGCTGAGGGGAGAAGTGCTCGTGTAGGCGCGTTCAGGATCTAGATTTTTTATGGCTTCGGGAATAAGTGTATGGAAAATTTGTAAATAATTCTGCCAAATTTCACTGGAATCACTTGGTGAATATTGATATTGTTTTTGCCATCCCCAATTGTGCCAAGCAACGTCCATCTCATTATTTCCACACCAAACGGCCAGGCAAGGGTGATGCCGCAGGCGCTTAATATTATCGCTAACTTCCGCCTTTACGTTGGCGAGAAAGCTAGTATCATTAGGATACATACTACCCGCAAACATGAAATCTTGCCAGACTAAAATTCCCTTTTCATCACACAGCTCATAAAATAAATCTTGCTCATAAATCCCTCCGCCCCACACGCGCAGCATATTCATATTGGCCGCTACACTTTGCTCGAGGAGTCGTTTGTATTGTGCTGGCTTTACGTTTGGAATCAATAAATCCTGAGGAATATAATTAGCTCCTTTGATATAAATTGCCTGACCGTTTACTTTAAAATAAAAAGCAGTGCCAATACTATCTTTTTCGTGAATGAGCTCAATCTGTCGAATGCCCATGCGCAAGGTTTGCTCGTCGAGAAGTTGATCTTCGGCAAACAATTGAAGTTTAAATTCTTGCAAATTCGGTTTGCCGTGGGTGTGTGGCCACCAAAGTTTTGGTTTGAGGACTTCCACCGTAAACGCTTGTGTTTTTCCATTTTGGATAGTAGTCAATTCGTACTTTTTATCGTCGATGCGTATACTTAAATTACCTTGGTAGTTTGGACTTTTTTCTAGCTCAAGGGATAGTTTTAAAGTTGCTTTTGCTTTTTCAAGACTTACCGTATTACCCCAAAAATGCTTAATTCTAGCTTTGTTCCAAGTTTCTAAATAAACTGCTTTCCAAATACCACAACTGACTACTCTTGGTCCCCAATCCCAACCAAAATGATAAGCTGCTTTTCGAGTGTAAGGGCTGACTTTTAAAGGAACTGTTTCACAGCCAGCAGGCAAAGTGTAAGGTGCATTTTCTACTCGAGATTTATTTTCCGTAAGGGGAGAGCGAAAAACAATTCGCAAGGTGTTTTTACCTAGTTTTAAATGTTGCCTAACTGGAATTCGCCAAGTCCGAAACATATTATTTGCTTCTCCAATTAATTGATTATTGAGATAGATGTTGGCATAAGTATCCAAGCCTTCAAATACTAAATCTTGCTGTTCGTTTGCTAAGCTAACTTGGTCAAGTACGAAGCTAGTCTGGTAAGTCCAGTCTTTTTCTTCAATCCATTGATAT
Source organism: Saprospiraceae bacterium (assembly GCA_045110315.1). Taxonomy (GTDB): domain Bacteria; phylum Bacteroidota; class Bacteroidia; order Chitinophagales; family Saprospiraceae; genus CALFBG01. The sequence goes on along the minus strand of JBGCFY010000168.1, from coordinate 4,009 downwards.
CGATGTTCATTGTTCTCAAAATAGAGATCTTCAATCACACCTGCATTCCGCAAATCTTGATGAACGGTACCCGGCACCGTTGCTGGATAAAAAAGAGATTCCCCTTTTTGTTGAAATTCCCAGTTTTGGTGCAACAGGATTTTTTGCTGACTCCAAACTAAGGTAGGTAAGAGGAGCAATAATAAAAATGTACTTCGGAATAGAAAGCAATTCATAAGGGCAAAAAAATTTGAGAAGTTGATTAATTAGCAATTCGGAATGCTATTGAATGGAGGTAGACTAGCTACGTTTATGTTGCATGATGCGCTCAATTTTCTGTTCATCGACAACGTATTTAACGCCCATTCCCAATTGTAGTTCTTCTTCAATTTTACCAGCAGTAAAATGAATGGCTGCGACGCCAGTATCAATTAAGATTTTAGCATTTTCTGGCATTACTCCGCTACCTGCCATAATTTCGATCCGACCTTGACTTTGCGCAACGAGTTGTCGAATCATCTCGCTACCTTGGATAGCTTTGGGAGCTTGACCTGATGTTAGGAGGCGATCTACTCCGAGTTCAATCAAACGAGAAAGTGCCATTTCAGGATCAGGGCAAAAATCAAAAGCACGATGAAAGACGGCTTGTAGTTGATGATGATGCGCCAATTCGACGAGTACTCTTGTTACGGAAAAATCTATTTGCTGATCGGCGTGTAAAATCCCGAAGACAACGCCTTTTGCCCCTAATTCAGCAGCAGCTACGATATCGGTTTTCATGACTTCGACCATAGGTGTAGTGTAACAAAAGCCACCAGCTTCTGGTCGAATCATCACGAAGATATCTTGCTGGGATTGTTCCACACAAGCTTTGATTAAGCCATGACTAGGCGTGAGACCACCTTCATACAAAGCAGAACAAAGTTCAACGCGATCGGCACCAAATTTATCTGCGGCGAGCGCACCTTCTAAAGAGTCAATACATACTTCAAATTCTGCCATAAATTATTTTTTATTTTAATTTTTTTGGAAAACCGAAAACCAACTTGATCTTTTTCTTAAACTATTTCACGATGATTTCATCCATAAAGATCCATGCATCCGAGCCTGCCGCTTCGTGCCAAGCCGGAACTTTTCCTACATTTTCTACTTCAATTCTTATAAATTGGACGTCGGACATCGTGCGTTCTACTTTCAATTGCTCAATAAATTTCCCTCTTTGTTGTGCTCGGAAGTTAGGTAAAACAATTCCATAGTCCTCCCATTTTTTTCCATCGGTAGAAACTTGAACATACAACCTTGGGGGAAGAAAAATCCAGGCATTATTATATTGATAAAAATTGATGGCTACGGAGTTTATTTTTTCAATTTTTCCTAAATCAACAATTTGAATAGCATCATTTCCATAAAAGCCTTGCCAATTTCCATCTCTAAAATCAAGAGAGGCAACTTTTCCATCAACTAGGGCTTGTTTGCCATTGGCTGGATACCAATCATTGTAATCCGTTAGGTATTCAACGGTTTTAGCTAAAGCGAGATGTGCTTCAAATTTTTGACGGATCACTTCTCCGTACATTTCTGCTCCTTTTTTTGCTTGTACCTGAAATTCACCGCTAGTTTGAAGTGGGAATTTTTTAATTGGTTGAAATTTTTCTTCATCGACCCATTTTGCGCTAAGCGTTAAATCTTCTAAATTCGATTCCGCAAAAACCATGAGTTTTCCGTCTTCAACTTTTGAATTAATCTTCGCCGGAACCGCTTCGAGTCCGTACGCTACGTTGAACGCTTTTAGGGCAGGGTAGTGGGTTTGTATTCGTTGATAAAAGTCTTGAAAATTTCGTTTTTTTGGATAAGTCCAAAGTACTTCTGCGAGGGCTTGCATTCTTGGATTAATGCGTGCATCTAGCGTAGCTTCATCGGGCACGTGCTCTGTCCACATATTACATTCTCCTCCGATGATAAAGTTGTGCTTTGCCGTATCCAAGTCAGTTGGAATAGGATCGAAGTCATAGACTTTTTTTAGATCAATCATATCCAAACTGTAGTCCAAATAGCAATGACTCGTTGGAGACATAATCGCTTGGTGACCTGCATTGGCTGCATTGATTCCACCTCCCATTCCACGCCAACTTTGTACTGTTGCATTTTCTGCTAAACCTCCTTCGAGAATTTCGTCCCAACCGATTAGTTTTCGATCATTCGCATTTAAGAATTTTTCGATTCTAGTGATAAAGTAATTTTGCAATTCGTGGGTATCGTGGAGTCCTTTTTCTTTAATTCTCCGTTGGCATTTTTTACAGTTTTCCCATCTAAATTTAGGGGCCTCATCTCCACCAATATGGATGTATTCGGAAGGAAAAATTTCCATAACCTCTGTAAGTATTGCTTCTAAAAACTGGAAGGTACCCTCATTGCCAGCACAATAGATTTCTTTGAAAACCCCCCAATCGTTAACGACTTCAATTTTCTCTTTTTCTCCTACGCAAGAAAATTCGGGATAGGCAGCCAAGGCGGCTTGGGCATGACCAGGAAGTTCGATCTCTGGGATGATTGTAATGTGACGTTCTTGCGCGTAGGCAACCATTTCTTTCAAGTCGGCTTTGGTGTAATAGCCGCCATAGCGAGAACCATCGGCTTCAGTTCGCCAAGAAGCGATCGTATTAAGCTTGGGGTATTTTTCAATTTCGATTCGCCAGCCTTGATCTTCGGTGAGGTGAAAATGAAGCACGTTCATTTTGTAATAAGCGAGTAGATCAATGTACTTGAAGATGACTTGCTTGTCAAAAAAATGACGGCAAACATCTAGTAACATTCCTCGATGTTGAAAACGCGGATGATCGCTAACTTCGAGACAAGGAACTAGCCAAGTTGCTCGTTTTTCTTTTTGATGAAAACTAGTCTGAAATAATTGCCGTAAGCTTTGTACAGCGTGCATTGCTCCGTTTGCTGTTGCTGCGCTGATTTCAATATGCGTGGGTTGAATTTTTAAGCGATAAGCTTCTTTTGATTCTAAAGTAGGATCTTCCTTGAATTGGATATAGTTTTTAGTAGTTTGCTCCGCACTAATTTTTGTTTTAAAAGTCGAAGCAGTTGCCAGCAGTGTTTGTAAATAGTTCGCTTCCGCTTGAAAGGTAGGGGAAGGGAGAATAACGGTCGCCGCATCAATTTGAAAATAACCTTCCAAAAAGTCAATTTGCTGGGGTTGAGGAATTAGATTCACCGGATCTATTTGCTGAGCGGTTGAATCTGCAGGTTGACCTGAACAAGCCCCAAAAAATAAGAGTGCGAAAAAAGAAATAGCTTTGGGAAACATAAAAAAGAAATTTGAAGAGAAGTTGGAAATAAGCGACTGATAATTCAGCGCGGTGTAAAATAAATAATACTTCCTCAAAACGGAGGCTACTTAATTTACAAGAAACTAAGGCTTTGGTTTTGCTTTAATCACTTTTCGAACGAAAGATTTTTTTTCATTAAAGAGTTTGAGAAAATAGATACCATCGGGAAGGTGAACGGTGTCGATCCGTTGGTTTTTAGTTAAAGTATTTTTAGTTACCAAGGTTCCGTGTACATCAAACAATTCGACTTGAAATTTTTCAGATAGGTTCTCAACAGGTTGGACCTTAAAATATTTTTCAAATGGATTTGGGAATACCCGAAAAGCAGCTCTCGTCACTGCTGGGTTGAATGGGCTAAGTATATCACAATTGTATTTTTTATCAAAAAGCGTTTGCAAAGAATCAATAGGTTCTATGTTATCCATTGCCCCCGTTTTGACACCGATTGAAAAAGAAGGCTGTTGGTAAAGATCGCTCGGTTGCGCTACTTTTAAAAAGGCAAAGAGAGAAGAAGTGCCATGCGGTGCGCAGCGGGTATCTGCTCCAATCCGTTTTGCTCCTTGTAAGGCTGCCATTAATTTACATGCTAAATCACCATCAGTATTTAAAAAAAAATACTCCATCGGATCCAAGACTTGTTGCTCTTAAATAATATTTCCTTGACTGCTATGGTTTGGGCCCATAATCAGTTTTTT
>JBGCFY010000167.1:0-3138 GCA_045110315.1 Saprospiraceae bacterium | reverse complement strand
AAATTATTCAGAAGCAATTAAAACATAGTCAAGATGAGTGCCTTAATTATTGCGATTTATATTTGGTTAGGAGGATACTTTGGAGTAGAGCAAAATGCGCCAGCTTTATGGCAAGGTTACCAGTTAGAACAATCTAACGATCGCTCACCTCAAACACAAAATTCAGTAGAATGGGAATATGGCGGATTATAAATACCTATCAGGTAGGTTGATTTATTTAATTCTTCTTACTTCGCCACATGCGGAGGTCTACCATCAATGGGTTCTACGATGATGGTTTGTTCGTCCATAATAGCGATGACGCGCACGGGCACGCCTGCGGGCAGCTCTCCATTTTGACTAACGGCGTTGATTTGGTAGGGAGCGTTACGTAAATTGAGATGGACTTTACCGCTGCCTTTGATGTGTGGAGGGATGTATTGTAGTACCTCTCCGGTACTGGTCAGGGTGTCTTCCAAGTTGAAATTACTTTTGGAAATAATGATCTGCTTTTGCCCTGACTTAAAGAAACTCAACAACTGCGGTGCGAATGCAGCCAGTAAGCCAATCGGTATGCCATAAATGATAACTAAGCCAATAGACTCTTCCCACAAATGGGCCAGGATGCTGGACCAGCCAAAAAAAGCAAAAAATAAAAGGATAGATTTAGCGTCTAGCCAGGGCCATTTTTGTGATTTATCCTGTTCCTGCTCCAAGTCGTAGCCAAAGAAACTCATGGTGACCAGGATCAGTAAAAGGATAGTAGACACCACGGCCAAGCTCCACAGTAACTTCTCGGTTAGTGTAAAAAGATCAAAACTGCCTATAAAAAGTAGCATTTTCATATCAAAGCATTCTGTGGATGCTAAATGTGTAATAGTATATCCAATTGTTAAGGAAGCTTTCCAAACTAACTTCCGACTTAAAAATAGGATTTGTAGACCAGCAACCTAAATGGTATCGACAAATGTCTTTGAATTATCGATAATGGACCGATTTTTCATTCAGCCTTGTTCTTTTACTCAATAATTCCTTTACCTTTGGGGGCATTCCTTACACAATCGAAACAGTACGGTTCACATGCAGGTAGTATTGAATGATGTCAAACTTTTTTCTGGGACAAATTCCAGGTATTTAGCCGATAAAATAGCCGATTATTACGGTGAGAAATTGGGTGCATTAGAGGTCAATCGCTTTAGCGATGGTGAGATGCAACCAGTCATTAAAGTATCGGTAAGAGGTGCTTATGTTTTTTTTATCCAATCCACCTTTGCCCCTTCTGATAATTTAATGGAGCTTTTACTACTAATTGATGCTGCCAAGAGAGCCTCGGCAGGTTACATCACGGCGGTTATTCCTTATTTTGGGTATGCCCGTCAGGATCGCAAAGACAAGCCTAGAGTACCCATTTCGGCAAAATTGATTGCCAATTTATTGAGTAAGGCTGGAGCCAATCGAATCATGACAATGGATTTTCACGCGGATCAGCTCCAAGGCTTTTTTGATATCCCCGTAGATCACCTTAAGAGTGAGGCCATATTTGTGCCTTATTTACAGGATGAAGTAGATCTTAGTAATGTAATTTTTGCCTCTCCTGATGTGGGTGGAGTCAAGCGTGCCAGATCTTTCTCTAAGCATTTTAAAAAAGGCTTGGTGATTTGCGATAAACAACGCGAGAAGGCTAACAAAGTGTCTGAGATGACCGTCATCGGAGAAGTAGAAGGAAAAGACGTTATTTTGGTTGATGATCTGGTGGACACGGCAGGTACCCTTTGTAAAGCCGCAGATATTATTATCGAGAAAGGAGCTAAGAGTGTGCGTGCCCTTTGTGCGCATCCGGTTCTATCTGGGAATGCTTACGAAAATATCAAAAAATCAAAGCTGACGGAATTGATCGTGACGGATACTATTCCGCTCAAAGAAAATACACCAAAAATTAAGGTGCTTTCGTCTGCCAAGTTATTTGCTAGAGCCATCCGGAATACACATGAGCAGCGTTCTATTTCTGCTTTATTTGTAGACGGGTAATTTTTTAAAGAAATACTCGCTTATTAGAAAATAAATCTTTACCTTTGCGGACCAATTTAGCAAGTGTGACTATTGTCATTATATAAAGTGTAAGAATTATGGATATTGTTGCTGTAAGCGGAAAGCTAAGAACAGATGTAGGAAAAAGAGCCAGCGCTCAAATTAGACGCGAAGGTGGAATTCCTTGTGTAATGTATGATGCAAAAAATGTCATCCATTTCACAACTGAAATAAAAGAGGTAAAAAAATTGATTTACACGCCAAAGTTTAAATTGGCAGAAGTAAGTATCGATGGAAAGACCTATACATGTATTATCAAGGAATACCAAATGCACCCAGTTACGGATGCAGTTACTCACATTGATTTCTTGCACTTGCTAGAAGGTCAAGATGTAAAGATTGAGGTTCCTGTGAAATTCGTAGGTACTTCTCCTGGTGTAAAAGGTGGTGGTAAGTTATTACAGATGTTACGTCGTGTAAAACTTAAAACAACTGTAGAGCACTTAATTGATGAAGTGACTTTGGATATTTCTGACTTGAAGCTTGGACAATCTATCCGAATTAGAGACATTCAACCAAATGAGGGTGTTGAGATTATGAACAATGGTGCTACACCAGTTGCTATTGTTGAAATCCCACGTGCACTACGTTCTGCTCAATCAGCAGCGGAAGGAGAAGAAGTTGCAGAAGCTGTTGCTGAATAATCAGTAGCAGTTCTATAAAATAGATCCTAAGAGAGGTATCAATATGTATTGATACCTCTCTTCTGGTGTTTAAGTATGTGCTTATCCTCAGTGACTTTTAGAATAAAACTTAGCGTACAACTTCTATCTATTGAATAACGTTTTAAATTTAGAGGAACTGATTTTAACATCTTGCTCCCTGTAGAGTAGTTATTCAATAATTAATTTTCGGTTATGACTCGGTCCAAATTTCGATTTATTTTGTGTTGTATTGCCTTGTTGTTTTTGGCAAGTCGCTGTAATCTTTTGGCACCAGCAAACCTTCCTTCTGACCCAGATCCTCCAATCACTCAACCTACAACGCCAACAAATCCACCTAAAGAAACGACTCCAGAAGTAAAACCACCGGAGGAAGATCCTGTAAAAGTGAGGCCCTCAAAACGGAAAG
>JBGCFY010000166.1:0-17197 GCA_045110315.1 Saprospiraceae bacterium | reverse complement strand
AAAATCTGCTACACTTGTTTGTAGCTTGTCGGTGGATAAATAGGTTTGTTGTCCTGCTTTGTTGACTAAAATGTAGTGCGGTAAAGTAGAGATTCGACTGACTTGTTGGAGCGCTTGTAACTCTAAAGCAAAGATATTTCTGCCGATAATATTTTCCCGTGCTAATGCTTTTTTCCAAAGCTCTGTAGATTCGTCTAAGTTAACGTTTAGGAAGACGACACCTCGCTTTTCGAGTTGTTGTCGAACAGCATAAGTATCTCGAAAATTCTGCAAACAAGGACCACACCAACTTGCCCAAAAACTAATGTAGACCACCTTTCCTTGAAACTCACTAAAATTGAGTTCGCTTTCATCCGGTTCCATGCCTTTAAAATTAGGTATCGTCGTTTTGGAAACGTATTTAAGGTTAGCACCAAAAATATCATCTAGCGTATCGCTAAAGGCTGGAAATGGATTTGCCCGTTTATAAGATTTAATTTTGAGCTGTGCCAAGCGAGGATTACTTTCCCGACTATAGCTATCGAGCATTAGTTTTGCCAACATAAAATACTTCACCTTACCCGCTAAATTTCCATCAATAAAACGATAATACGCTAAATCTTGATCCCGTTGATCGCCCGGCGATTCTAAATCAAGATAGTGGATAAAACCATTAAGTAGATTCTGAAACCTAGGATGCTCAATGACACTCCCATCGTTAATATCTACGGAAGCCAACACACCATATCGTCCCCAATAAGTACGTAAAGTGCCTACATCAAACCGATCTTTGTTTAAAAGGAAGTAGGCAATTTTATTCGTTTCCGTATGCCAATTGATAAATTTATCAAAATAGAAAAAGAGCTCTTTATCGAGCTGCGCTTGGGTATTGAGGTAATTCCGTTGGTGTTGACTACGTTCCTCAATGATTTTAAAATAATCGTACGCTTCGTAGGACTTTGCTTTATAGGCAATCTCTTTCACGATGCTCGTCACTAAGCCACCTTCTTCGTATTTTTCCGACGCTTCTTTCTCAAAGTTATAAATACGTCTAAAGTTAAAAAGGAAACTATTATCTGCACTAGACTCACCGGAAAACTTGATTGTTTGCCGCGCATTCCCTCCTGTAAAGTCAAACTTAACATTTTGCACTTTGTCGGCAATAAAAAGCTCAAAGCTTTCTTCTCCGTGGCGAATGGTAATCCAATTTGCTGCTTCCAACTCACAAGAAATCGCGAAGCCATTTTCGGCATTAAGTTGAACTTGATAGATCAATTGCTCCCCCGTTAAAGCTTCTTTCGTATAACCGAGCGTAAATTGTTTTTCACTAGGTTTAAAAACTTTACCGATGAAGGAAACTTGGCGAGCAAATAAATTTCCTACCAAGAAGAAAAAGGAACAGAAAAAGACAGCACTAATTTTCATATTTAGCGAATGGTTATTTTTAATATACTTAGACATAATGGAGTAATTAAGTTGATAACTTAAGTACTTAATAGTAGCATTAGTCAGCAAGATAAAAAAAAGCGCTTTATCAGAATTGATAAAGCGCTTTTTTTATTGAATTTTTGTCTCTGAAGTTGTTTTAAAATGATGTTAGCAACCGAAGGTAAAGGCTTGTAAGTCAGGACGAAGCTCTTTTGCATCCCATCCGCAAGCGGTAAATTCTATTCAGAATTTATGCAGCCATAACTGCGGTGACGAGAAATACTGGGTTGCAATGCTTTAGCTGTAGATATTAAGATCTATTTTAAAGCAACTTCTCATTAAGACTTAAGTACTAACACAATTTAATGGCAAGCTAATTTTGCCTTGCTACTTATTACTCCGTATTATTTTTTTATAGCTGGTCTGATTACCAACTTTGAGTCTTAAATAATAAACGCCATTGGCAAAACTAGAAAGATCTAAATCAAATGTGTGCGTACGAGCCGCAGGTATCGTTCGATATAGTAATGCTCTTCCCATTACGTCGAACAACTGCAAGTCGAACGCTTGAGTATCCTCGAAAGTTAATTGCACCGTCGTATTCCCCACCGTAGGATTTGGTAAAACATCAAATTGCGCTAATCCTGTAATTTCGGAAACAGCTACTTTCATATCAACGGTAATTAGGATACTTTTTAGACAACCATTAGCATCTGTAACATCCACTTCGTAATCTCCTGCGACTAAGTCGGTAATAGATTGTGTAGTTTGTGCTGGAGTCGTGTTCCAAAGATAGGTGTAAGGTTCTGTTCCGCCCGTAACCTCGACACTCGCGGTTCCATTTGCCCCTGCTCCAACTGCATCAACGGAACTTCCGATCAATAGTAATTCATCCGGTTGAGCCACCTCAATCGTTTCCGTCGTTGTACAATTATTAGCATCCGTCACGGTAACCGTGCTTGTTCCAGCACCTAGATTATTTGCGGTAGCCATCATGCTACCAGAGCTCCAAGCGTAGCTATAAGTTCCTGTTCCACCCTGCGCCGTAGCGCTAGCTTCTCCGTTTAAAAATCCAAAACAACTTGCATCGGCCAGCAACTGAGTACTAACCGTTAGTGCTACTGGCTCCACAACTTCAACGGCAAGTACAACGCTACAATTGCTATCATCCGTTACCGTTACGGAATTCATTCCACCCATTAAATTATTTGCAGTAGCATTCATTTCGTTATTAGACCAAAGGTAACTATAATTGCCTGCCCCATTATTAATACTAACCGTAGCTTGACCATCATTAAGCCCAAAACAGCTAATTGAATTGTCTAGATTTGCCGAGGCAACCGCTCCCGCTACCTCCACATTATCAACCTGCACACAGCCGTCAATGTTATTCGTTACCGTTACCGTATAGCTGCCAATCGCTAATTCACCAACCATTGCGGTGGTCGCGCCATTGTTCCAAATAAAACTATAATCACTACTATTTCCAGTTACAGCAACCATCGCTTGACCATCTGTAGCCCCTAAGCAGCTGATATCCATCGGATTGATTGCGGTAATAAAATTCGCTTGCTCAGAAATGTCAACACTGGCTACTTGTGTACAATTGTTTGCATCAGTAATGGTAACGCTGTGCATTCCTGCGGTTAAGCTAGCCGTAGCATTCGTTTCATTGTTATCCCATAAGTATTGGTAGGTTCCCGTTCCGCCCGTACTATTTACCGTAGCTTCGCCGAGGGTACCACCACCGCAAGCTGCGGGCATGGTTTCCGTGGCTATCGCGGTAATGACCATAGGCTGCGTAATCGTAACTTCGTCGGTAGCGGTACAATTATTAGCGTCCGTTACGGTCACAAAGTAAGTTCCTTCTCCTAAGTCCATAATGGTACTCGTCGTCATTGCATTAGACCATAAAAAACTATACGTACCCATTCCGCCAGAAGGCGTAGTCGTCGCGACTCCGTCCGTTCCACCGAAGCAGCTTACCGCATTTGTCGCTACCGCAGCAACCAGAATAGGATCAGTTTCATTAACCATAAAGTTCTCCTCAAAAATGCAATCGTTCGAATCCGTAACGGTAACATTGTAAGGACCAGCAGCTAAACCAGATAGCATATTAGTTGTCGCATTATTACTCCATTGATAAGTATATCCTGCTGCACCGCCCATCATGGTTAAATTAATACTTCCCGTTGCAGTTCCGTTGCAGTTTGGGTTCATAATATCAATGGTATTCACCACCATCGCGCTGGCTTCAGCAATCGTAGTGGTCGACACGACTGTATTTCCACCACAATCCGTCACCGTCACGGTGTAATCGCCCGCTGCGAGATTGGAAAGCGTTGCTCCTGTGAGGCTTCCATCGTTCCAATCGAAGCTAAGTTGATTATCAGCTCCTAGCCCACCGGAGAAATCTACCTCGATGGTTCCATTTTCATTCCCATTACAAAGCAAAGGACTATTGGTCGTCAATTGATTTATTACAAAAGGTTCTGGCGTAAACCGCCAATATTCTTCTCCGACACCGATCCCAAAATGCACAACGAAGATCTGTTCTCCATCTCGTTTGATATATTGAGGCTTGTATAAACCACCGTTAAATTCTTCTGAGGGCAATTCCGTAACGACGAAAGTTTCATTAGTTACCGGATTAGATCGCCATACTTGCCATAATTTTTCAGGTTCGAAGGCAGTGAAGTAAAGATCATCACCATTGACTCTAAAGTTTAGTGGATTTGAAAATTCGGGTCCTGGATTAATATCTTTTACGAGGACTGTATTTTCTGGTGTTCCATCCGTTTTCCAAAGTTCTACGCCGTGAACGGATTCAAAAGCTTCAAAAAATAAGGTATTCGCAACTTCTGCGATAATTTTAATATTACTACTGTTAAACCCAGGATTGATATCTCGAAGGAGGAAAGTTCCATTTTCGGTTCCATCGCTACGCCATAATTCTAAACTGTTCATACCATCACTAGCGACGAAATACAGTAAATTCTCACCAGCAAAAAAGTCGGTCGCGAAAGAACTATCTTGTCCAGGATAAATATTTTCTAGCATTAGATTTGGCAGGGCGGCACTTCCATCTGTCCACCAGAATTCAGTTCCGTTAACCCCATCGTCAGCGGTAAAAAACAACTTATCACCAATACTGGTTAGCTGCGTGGGAGTAGAACTCTCAAAACCGGGATGAATATCTTGTACCATCATCGTTCCAGCTTCCGTACCGTCACTTTGCCAGAGTTCCCGACCATTTAGATCGTCGTTGGCGGTAAAGAAAAGTTTATTGGCGGCAATGACAAATTGCGTTGGAGACGAGCCACCGATACCAGGAATAATATCTTTAACCAGTTGAGTTCCAATCGCAGTTCCGTCGCTCCGCCAAAGTTCGTAATTGTCATCTGAAGTTCTAGCGCTGAATAAAAGCACACCATTCAAGTTGACAAATTCGGTAGGAGAAGCGCTACTCATTCCGGTAAAAATATCACGTACCAGTTGTGTTCCTGCCTCCGTACCATCAGTAACCCAAATTTCGCGACCAGCGCTTTGAGTGGTTGCACTAAAGAATAATTGACTGCCTACGACCGTCAAATTACGTGGATTAGAACTAAAAAAGCCCGGATTAACATCTTTAACCAAATTGGTGCCCGCTTCGGTACCATCGGTAACCCAAAGTTCCACTCCGTCACCATCTTCTGCAGTAAAGTACCATTTGTCTCCCAAAGCAGTAAAATTACTTGGATTGGCAGAATCAGAACCTGGATTAATTTCTTTGAGTATTACCGTACCAGCAGTAGTACCATCGCTACGCCATAATTCTACGTCAGAACCATCTCGCGCAGTGAAATAGACAATATCTCCAATTTCGAAGAGATATTCGATGCTAGACCAACCTCCGTCGGGATTGATATCTTTGATTAAGTCGGTTTGTGCCGCTAATCGAGTCGATAAATTAAATTGTAGTACTACAATACAGAAGAGTAATAAATACTTATTCGTGTTCATGGGAAAGTAGATTTAGGAATTGCAATAATGCGTATGATAAGTGCCAAATACAGATTTAATTGCTTGAAATTGGTCCTTACCTTATGTATATCGCGAAAAACAGAGAAAGCGCTGCTAATAGCTTCTTTCTTGCTCAATCGTACCATGAAATTGTTCAACAACTTCCTGGAGCATCAATTCCTTGATTTAAGAATAACCTTGATTTAATTAAACAAAATATTTGCCAAGTTGAAGTCATTGGCGATTTGGGGACTCTTTAAGCTGCAAAGATAGCAAATTCATGATAATATGAATATATTTCTTAATTCATGTCTAAGTATAGCTTTCGCAAAAAGTCACTTAACAATCTGACTGTCAAAATCATAGGCAACAAGTGTAATCGCGTATTGCCTTGGTCAAAAGGCATAGCAATCCTGTTATACTAAAGGCTGTTTAGTATTCCCCAATGTTATTCTTCCGACGGATTTACTGTTTTACCCCTTTAATGGTACAAACATTCTCCGCGAGTGCACCGTTGGTGATCTGGTAGGTAAATTTAAGGATACTTCCTTCAAAAACGGCAGTTCCTTCGATTTGATAGCCGGGCGTACCATCCCAAACTAAGTTTTGTAAAGGTACCGTGAGATTTGTTTCATTCACCGTAGCTTCCACAATAGAATACCCTTCTATTTCAAGGTAAACAGAGGTAAAATCCTCGGCGAGTGCAATGACACGCATGGAAGGAGAACTCATCCCGTTAGAGCAGGTGCGATCCGTACCATAAGTTCCTACGTAAGCGTCACGATGGAAGGTACAGGATTTATCGTCCACATTAGCATCTGGATTGTAATTTGTCGCTTCCGCAATGGTACAACCATCAGTATCCTTGGAACAACTGGTTTGACAAAATAATAGTGGTAAACATAGCAAACAGTACAAAAACTGCTTGGTGGCAAGATTTAGATTCTTCATGATATTTTAAAAATTTGGCTTTTTAAAAGTAATGAAAAAATCTTATGTTATACAATTATTCCATAGACTTATTTTCAGAAGTTATAATCAGTAATAGTTTAAAATGACGACTAGACTACTCCACTTCTCTAAGAAGCTACAATCGCCACACCATCTCGGCGAGCATCTCCTAGTGCAGCTAATTGTCCATTTTTATGCTGAATGATGTGAACACCACCGTAAAACATAGACTTACCATTCCAAGCTTTAAGCTCATCTTGCAAATCTGCCGTTTTTAGCTGATGCTCAAAACCTTGCTCTACGTTAAAAACGCCATGCTCTAAATGCACGCGGGGATGATTAACGGCCGCTGCTAATGGTAAGTCGTAATCAATTAAATTGCGTAAGACTTGCATCATCGCAGAAGGAATACGACTAGCTCCACCAGAACCCAATACAAATGCAATCTGCTCCTTTGCATCTAGTACAATCGTTGGAGTTACCATTGATGACAAACGAACATCTCGCTCCCAAGAGTGAAACCCATTCGGCAATAAAGCCGCTTCCCCTAACATATTATTCATATGAATCCCCGTATTCTCCGCAAAGTAACCACTACCCTCTCCGATTGTGGTCGTCAGACTGATCGCGTTTCCCCATTGATCGACAACGTTGAGGTGCGAGGTACTTCCGCGTCGATTGGTAAAGCGATTATTTGATGATGGTGGTAACTGATAAGCTTCCTGTAAAGCTAAACCTAAGGCGTGAGGGTTTCTTGGTACTTGGTTCACGCGAGAAAAACTTTCGTATAATTGCCGTAAATGAATGGTACCTAATGGATTTTGATTAGGAGCAATTTCCGCTACGTGTTTCAATTGCAGTGCCATCGTTGCGCCTCCTGTGCTCGGCAAAGGATTGGTCAAAATGGTATGATTGCGATACCCAAAACGCAAAGGTTTACGAATGGCTACCTCATAGCCAGAGAAATCTTCCATTCTTAAATGACCACCAAAGGCTTGATGATCTTTCACAATTTTTTGAGCAACTTCTCCTTCGTAAAAAGCACGTTGTCCTTCTGCAGCTAAATAGCCTAAAAAATCGGCTAATTCCGGCATTTTCAGCAAATCTCCGGTGCCAACGACCTCCCCTTCTTTAAAGAAAGCAGCAGCAGCTTGCTCATCTACCCGAAAAACGTTTTCTAGCAGTTTAATGTCTAATGCTTGAAAATTATTAACTCGTACGCCATTTCTTGCGTGATCAATTGCGGGTTGCACTAACTCTTTCATCGGAATTGTTCCGAAATGCTCCTGCAAAGCGTAGATGCCAGCAATGCTTCCTGGAATAGCCGTAGATCCTTTTCCCAAATAAAAATGCTCAATCATATCGCCAAAATCAACCGCAATCGGAAAAAACTCTATCTCTTCTACCGGCCGTTTGTATTTTGGTGTTTGACAAAAGAAATCAAGAACTACAGACTTGCCATCAGCTTGGTAAACCGTTGCGAAAGCGCCTCCTCCTCCGGAAGCCATACAAGGTTCCGTTACAAAAGCAGTAAGGTAAGCGGCAATGGCAGCATCAACGGCGTTACCTCCTAATTTTAAAATTTCTTCGGCAGTAGCAGCAGTGATTTCGTGTCCCGCAGAGATTGCATATTTCATATGGTGATTCTTTGGCGTAAAGATAAATAATTATGTAAGACGGGGAAATGATCAATCGTAGGCATGATCTAAATTTGACGGGATACTCACAGTCAGTAGCGAGCCGATTGATTAAGAGCATGGTTAGAAAAAGAATCATAGTTCCCAATAAAACTAGCAAACATCTATACCAATGCTTTAATCTTTTCTGTTTGATAATAGCAATTAAGGCGGTTATTGTACCGAATAGTCAACCTGTTTTTATCAGCCGCGTTCCCTAACTTTATTATAGTCTTCGCTAATTTTTCCTCTAACAAATGATTACTTCAAGCCTTTCACAAAAAGGTCTACTCTTCCCGTAGAAGCGGCAATCACTCTAATCGCATCAGTCGTCAGGTAAGTCCGTGCGATGGTCAGCTCATTGAGTTCGCCCTTCAATAAGATATTCTCTTGGATTTGAAAATGAGTGAGTTGTTTTTGGATTTGACCTTTGACGGCACTAATATTTTCTTGAAGCGGAAATACGAGTTGGTCCTTGAGTCGATTTTTGATTTTACTGTGAAAGAGCCAACTCAGCGATTTGTATAAGAAATTTTTAGTATTCAATTCGTAGCTAAGATCTTCTAGCTCGATTGTATTATTTTTGGGGTTAAAAACAGGTTTTCCTTCTAGGTAAATTTTACCTTTATAGCTTCCCGAAAGTTGGGTATTCACAATAATTTTATTGCCCCGACCGTACAATTCGATATCTTCAACGACGACGGCGTACCTTCCTGAACTAAAGCGTTCTCCCCGCAATCGTTGATTTGCAATTGCGGCAGCTGCGGTATATGGAATATCAATTTTCAAACTAACCAAAAAATCCTCTTCGGGCGTTGCCCCCATTTGAAAAGATGGCAATGCTTGGGATTTGACGACCGCCGGTTTTTCTCCAAAAACGACATCGGAAGCGGCTTCCATACTGATGGTACTCGTGAGTTGTTCCCCTTTAGCGATGAGCGGGCTCATAGAAATAGCCTGTGGGATAAGTTTGAGCCAAGCCTGATATTGGTCAGAGATGAGAATTGGTTCCTGTAAGCGATCCCAAGCTTGGGCAACGTGATCACGGAGAATCACTTTTTGTCGGATTTGTTCATCAATACTAGTGCAGATCTGCTCTTTTCCTTTATTTAAAATCCAGTCTGCGACAAAAGAGATTGGAAGATCAACGAAACCTAATTTGAGAACGGGCTTCTTATTCCAAGAAAAATCTTTGACTTCCGTTTCCGTTTTAAGTTCCCAGGCTTGATCTATTTGGTAAGCGGTTTGAAAAGCAAGCGTTATTTCACCTTCTGCTTCAACGTCGCCGAGCATGGTTTCCTTTTTAATCCAAAGAAAAATGGGAACCTGATAAGCAATTTGGTCGGGACTAATTTGCAATTTTACCTGACCTTTTTTTCGCGCTTTAACGGAAAGACCTTGTCCTTTGACTTTATCGTCGTATTCTATATTTGCCAATTCATCGTTAATCGTCTTTTCTAGAGCAAGTAAGTCTAGTTGCACTGGAATATTGATCGATGAAATACCAGATTCTTTTTTCATTTTGAGATAAATTTCCTTTGGTTTTAAAGGTTGACTTGTTTTGCAGGCGCTCATCAAGAGTAAACTACTCAAGAATAAAAGTCGAAAATAATTAATTCTAGGCTGTAGGCTGCTAATAATCATGGTAAACTAAGGCTGAAGGCAATACCAAAAAAAAGAAAAATACTCGTTTCCATAACGCTTCCTTGCTCGTCAAAAGTACTAATTGGACTTTATTCTCTTCACAGAACCTTTTAATTGAAGCTGCTTTAAGGCCAAAAAACACACATTTTTTTAATAAAAAACTTTTTTTTTAAAAAAAAAAAAAAAAAAACAACAAAAAACAAACCGTAAAAAGCTTTATTTTTTTAAAAAACTATTCACATTATATAAAAATAACATCTCAACATGGCTTCAAACAAACAAAAAAATCTCGCCTATTAAAACAATTTATAAAAAATAAAATATTACATTATACTTATTTTGTCTTTGTTTATCCCTAGAAAAAGTATGATCATTGTATTGTGAATGAGAGGGAAATAGAGGATGTGCGTAATCGCTGGCAAAAAGTAGCCAGCCACTAATTTGGATATGTTCATGGGATTATAATTTGTTAGTAGTTGGTTGTGTTATTCCTAACTCAGGGATAACACGACAAACTAACTTTGACCCAAGAAAGCGTAAAATACTACGTTACAAGTTAGTACACAAACTAATCGCAATATTAAATGCATTAGTTTTCAATTTTGGATATGTTCATGGGATTATAATTTGTTGTAGTTAGTCGCATTAGCCCCGGTCCCCCCCGACTAGGATAATGCGACTTTCTTTTTCTAGTTGTTACCGCTCCTAAAAATTCCAAAAACCCCTTCCCCCCTATTTTCAAACAACTTCAATATCAAGTAATAAGATTCCTTTCGACCAAGAAGTATTCTCCGCAAAAATTAAGTACCAAGACAAGATTAAATTGCCATTAAATAGAGTACTCGATTTTAATCAGTAGCGAGGTGTAAAAACCGCCTTCAGCCGTTTCACTTTCCATTAAGCGTTTTCAATAAAAAAAATACCAAGACAAACAGAACAACGTTTTATGTTTGTTTAAAACAAGTTCATTAAATAATAATTAAAATTATATTAGCTTTACGAAATGTTCTCCTATGTAAGTTTGATTTACGGCGAACAACTAAAAAACTAGATCGTTGTATTGAAAGTTGCGTTAGCTATTGAATACTAACGCTTGGTAAGCATACTGGAAAGTAAGCAATCCTATTTTCTATTGCAACCTCAAGTTCGTAAACCGAATTAGCTATACTTATTCTTAAATTTACATCAATAACTCCATCATGAATTTTACATCAAAGGTTTTTATTTTCTTATTAGCCATCTCGTTAAGTTCTTGCGTTGCCAAGAAAAAGTTTGTCAGCTTACAAAACGACAATGCTGTTCTCAACAAACAATTGCAAACTTGTGAAAGTGATTTAAATATCTATCGAAATAAATTACAAACTTGCGAAGATGAAAAAGCAAGAATGAAGCAACAAGTCAACAGTACCGAAAGCAATATGCAAGTAAGACAAGAACAACTCAATGACTTAAGAGAGCAACTGGCAGATGCACGAAGAATTAGAGATCGTCAGCTTAGCCAAGTAGAAGATCTTACCGGATTATCACAATCTGCCACTCAAAATATTAAAGAGACGCTGTCGCAATTAGAAGGAAAAGATAAGTATATCAAACTCATACAAGCAGCTCGAACGCGTACAGACTCTATCAACTTGGCCCTAGCAGTCAATCTAAAAAGTGTTTTGACGGACGGTGTAAGCGACGAAGATGTAGAGGTAAAAGTAGACAAAACAGTAGTCTTCGTTAATTTATCAGACAAGATGCTTTTTCAAAGTGGTAGTGCGGACATCAATGCCGATGCAAATAAAGTACTTGGTAAAATTGCCAAAATTGTACAGGATCGACCGGATTTAGAAGTCATGGTTGAAGGCTATACGGACGACCGTTCGATCAATACCAAATGTATTGAGGACAACTGGGATTTGAGTGTTAAACGAGCGACTTCTGTTGTGCGGGTTTTACAGAAAAACTTTGGGGTTAACCCTAATCGTTTGATTGCAGCAGGTCGTGGTGAATACAATGTACTAGCAACGAATGATACCGCCGAAGGTAGAGCAACTAACCGTCGTACTAGAATCATTATTCTACCAAAGTTGAATCAATTTTACGATTTATTGAACCCAAACCGAGAGGCTAAAAACTAAATTCCTCAGCAAAGAAATTGAGTACACTTTAATCTAAGTTAGTTCACTTTTAAAGCGAAAAAACTGGATTTTAGGACAACGCCACATGGTAAAATCTTACGAATAATATTTATGCAATCGCAATCGGTCAATAGACTAATTGCGATTGTACTTTTTTAGTACCCAAAAGTCACTTATTTAGCTTATGAAGTTGTTTTATAAATAGATAGATGATTTAGTTGCAAGCCCCATTTTAAAACAACTTCTGTTTAAAAACTCCAAGAATATTTACGAATTGATCTTTTATTCAGCTTATCAATTTTTTAATACTCCTTAGCGTGCGACGAATTACAAAAAGAGCTTCAGCCTGCCGGCAGAGGCGAGCTTGAACCCAAATAGCTGCTGTTCAACTGCTTTTAGAATCATTAAACAACTTCATTCAATTGATACTTATATCCCGTAGTTTTACTATTTTTAGGACTACTCACAATTAGTTTTAAAAATAATAAGTCATATGAATCAAAATCCCCTATTTCGTTTAGCGCTTTGCTTGACTATGCTACTAGGTTTTTCACCCCAAATACAAGCTCAAAAAAATAAATCTAATTCAACCGCAATTGAGGAGCCGTTGCTCGATGCGATGCAGTGGCGAAGTATTGGTCCTTATCGCGGTGGGCGTTCTTCTGCCGTTGCTGGTGTACCGGGCAAAGCTAATCTTTTCTACTTTGGTGCAGCAGGTGGCGGTGTTTGGAAAACGACAGATGGTGGTCGACAATGGGAAAACATCTCAGATGGATTCTTTGGTGGTTCCATTGGAGCAATTGCCGTCAGTGAATTTGATCCTAACGTAATCTACGTGGGCGGAGGAGAAGTAACGGTACGTGGAAACGTATCAAGTGGATTTGGGATGTGGAAATCTGTAGATGCTGGAAAAACCTGGAAAGCAATTGGATTAAAAAAATCAAGACACATCGCTCGAATTCGAGTTCACCCACGTAATCCGGACTTAGTCTACGCAGCCGTACTAGGAAATATTTATGCGCCAAGTGAAGAAAGAGGCATTTACAAATCTACCGACGGTGGAAAAAATTGGAAAAAAGTGCTTTTTGTGAATAACGAAGTAGGTGCCATTGACTTGTGCTTAGATCCTAACAACCCAAGAATAATGTTTGCTTCTAACTGGCGCGTCAAAAGAACCCCTTATAGTCTTTCTTCCGGTGGAGAAGGCTCTGGCATTTGGAAAAGTACCGACGGTGGAGAAAACTGGACGGATATTTCCAAAAACAAAGGTATGCCCAAGGGAACCTTAGGAATCAGTGGTATTACCGTATCTCCTGCCAATTCCGAAAGAGTTTGGGCAATCATTGAAGCAAAGGAAGGTGGTGTTTTCCGCTCGGACGATGGTGGAAAAACTTGTAAAAAGACCAATAGCGAAGGAAAGTTGCGACAACGAGCTTGGTACTATACTCGCATCTACGCTGATCCCAACGACGAAGATTTAGTTTATGTGCTCAACGTTCGATATCACCGTTCTAAAGATGGCGGAAAAACTTTCAGCACTTTTAATTCTCAACATTCTGACCATCACGACCTCTGGATTGCGCCCGAAAACTCCTCCCGAATGATTATTGCGGACGACGGTGGTGCACAGATTAGCTATGACCAGGGCGAGACTTGGTCTACTTATTACAATCAACCTACGGCACAATTTTACCGTGTAACAACCGATAATCATTTCCCTTTCAGGATTTACGTCGCACAACAGGATAATAGTACCGTCCGGATTTCAAATCGGTCTAATGGTTCCAGTATCACGGAAGACGACTGGGAGTCTACGGCAGGCTGTGAATGCGGACACATTGCCGTTGATCCACTTGACAACGATATTGTTTATGGTGGCTGCTACGATGGTTATTTGCAGCGGCTGAACCATAAAACCAAACAAAGTCGCGCCGTAAGTGTTTGGCCAGATAATCCGATGGGATACGGTGCGGAAGGAATGCGTTACCGTTTTCAATGGAATTTCCCGATCTTCTTTTCCCCTCATAATCCTAAGAAACTTTATGCTGCCTCTAATCACCTGCACGTCAGTTACAACGAAGGTCAATCTTGGGAAATCGTAAGTCCAGACCTTACCCGCAATGATCCTAGCAAATTAGGTTCTTCGGGCGGTCCGATTACGCAGGATAATACTTCCGTGGAATATTACTGTACTATTTTCGCTGCGATGGAAAGTCCACGAGTGAAAGACTTACTCTGGGTAGGTTCCGATGATGGCTTATTGCATTTATCGAAAGACGCTGGTAAGAACTGGGAGAATATTACCCCAACGAAAATGCCCGAATGGACTATGATTAATAGCATTGAAGCTGATCCATTTAATGATGGTGGCTGCTACGTAGCGGCGACGGCTTACAAGCTTGGAGATTTTAAACCTTACCTTTATCGTACAAAAGATTACGGTAAAACTTGGACGAAGATTACTCGAGGAATTGACGCGGAGCATTTTACGAGAGTCGTCCGTGCAGACCCAGACCGACAAGGATTGCTTTACGCAGGAACGGAAGCAGGTATGTATATTTCTTTTGATGATGGCAATAACTGGCAAGCTTTTCAGCAAAATTTACCGACGGTACCAATTACCGATTTGACGATAAAATATAAAACTTTGATCGCAGCAACGCAAGGTCGCTCTGTGTGGATGTTGGATGAATTAAGTATTTTGCATCAGCTAAAAAACGACCTTACGAAAAAAGAGTTTCATCTTTTTGACCCTAGTCTCAGTTACAGAATGGCCGGTAGACAAAACAAAAAGGCTAAAGGTGTCGGTCAGAATCACCCCGGCGGTGTCAATGTGCATTTCTATTTGAAAGATATTCAAGATTCTAGTAAAGTAAGTCTTAAGTTTTACGATCAAAAAGACCAACTGATCAAATCTTTTACGACCGACGCTAAAGAAAAAAAAGATAAACTAACGGTAGAAACAGGGATGAATAGTTTCAATTGGAATATGCTTTATCCGGAAGCAAAGAAGTTTCCAAAAATGATTTTGTGGTGGGCTTCAATGAATGGGCCCCGAGCAACTCCGGGCATTTACAAGGTGGAATTAATGGTCGATGGAAAAATGCAAAAATCAAGTTTTGAGATCAAAAAAGATCCTAGGTCTTCGGCAACAACTCAAGATATGCAAGCGCAGTTTGATTTCATTTCAAGCATTCAGAAGAAAGTAACCGAAGCACACGAAACGATTATTAATATTAGAGATATTCGCGCTCAACTTCATCACTATCAAGACCGATTGCGTCCTGATAGTACACAAAAAGAGATTGTAATCCTCGCAGAGCAAATCGATTCGAGTTTAACGAAAGTAGAAGAAGCGTTGTACCAAACGAAAAATGAAAGCCCACAAGATCCTTTAAATTTTCCAATTCGCCTAACCAATAAATTGGCTCATTTGAACTCTTTGATGCAAGGAGATTATCCACCAACGGATCAAGCGGTGGCGGTACGAGATGAACTGACGAAATTGATTGAGGTAGAATTAAAAAAATATCAGGTGATTGTAACGGAGGAGTTACCTAAGTTTAATCAAATGATAAGAGCACGAGCCGTGGATGCAATTATTTTAAAGGGAGAATAAAAGCTATAGAAAAAAGCGCTAGGAATCAGGTTTGATTCCTAGCGCCTTTTTTTTTGATTGAAGTCGTTTAGAATTGACTATTCAGCTCTAATGCTAAAGCCATCGCGTAAGCCTTCCGCTTAGTTTCCATCATTGGAATATTAACGAATACTTCGAGCAAGTCGTTTCCTCGACGCCATACCAAGTGACTTTTTTCTCGTGACCAGCAAGCAGCATCACCCACTTTTTCGATAGGAACATAATGAAAACTAGCATCATGTTCTGCTAATTTTGAATCTCCTTTACGAACAAGTTTTGCAATTTCATCATTAGCCCAACCGGCAGCTTGTTTTTCCCCCAGTTGATACTTGAATTTAGTAGAAACGGCTGGAGCAATATGTTTATAACCATCAACGAGTCGTTCACTTACATTTTCCCCTGTGGACCAAATTGCCATGCAATTTTTGGAGAACTCACTTTCGATGCTACTTTCCTTAATGATAACTCGCTCTTCTTTCGTATCAAAATACTGTTTGATAACGGCGGCTGACATATATTCGCAAGGCTTAGCTCCTTTTACCAATTTCGTTTTTCCCGTCACGTTTGTTTTCGAAGCGATGGGCGTTGCGTTTTGCATCGGTTCATTTTGGGGCTTCTTGGCAACCGTTTTCGTCGTTGCTGTTTGATCCGTAGAAGTCTCTCCTGTGCATCCCACGACCAAAATCAATAGCAAGAAAAAACTAAAATTTAATATCCTCATATCTTGTTTATAAATTTAAAAGTGTCATAATATTAGAACTTGTAGCAGGCGTGAAATAACGTTATGGTATTCCTTCCTTCCACATCTTATAGGAAAAATCATTCCAAAGCTAAGCAAATTCTATAAATCCAAGGCGTACGATACCGCTTCTTATTTCAATTAGCGCTTGCCGACAAAGCGTGAGAAAGTTATCTTGTCATTTTTTCTATTCAACTTAGGGTTTTTCCGAAATTAAGTTGACTAATTTCAGGAATCCTTCCAAATAAATTTCTGAATTTTTCATAAATTCCCTACATTAGGGAATGTGTTGGATTAGGGTAATTTCTATGGCAAAAAGGCACTATACGTCCTATTGTTTCATTTTACCTGCAAATTCAGCGCATAATTTTCATCAAAGACTCCTAAAATTCACACTTATGGCACAATCAAAACGCAAAAGAAAAATCGCTGCAAAAGATGCACGAGACGCAAAGAAATTCTGGAACGTCGTAATCATTAGTACTATGGTTATTATGCTACTGATGTACTTTTTGTTTAGAAGCTTACAGTAATACCTGATATTATCCATCTTGAAATAATTTATGGTTTCAGCAAATCTACAATTGCATTTACAAAATTAGTTATCCCTTTACACTACTTTGTAATTGTAGGGCTATGGTTACTTAACAACCTTGTTTTAGCAGTGGTAAAACCTTGATTCTACATTGTCAATTTTTTTTCTCATTCCCCTTTGCGGATCATTCAATTTTGATACTAGTTTATGCTGTAAATCTGATTTGGGCTTGCTTGGTATCCTATGAGGTTCATGAAACATTTCCGTGTAATGTTGTGTCAATAATGTTTTAGGAGAAGAGAAGATCGTGCTAAAATCAATAGTCCTTGATCTTTAATTAGGTTAGCGATGCTTTTTAAAACACTGAAAGCATATATGATTTAAAATCAATGTATTAAACATAGCGCCCTCTTTGGGAGGGACCCAACCCACAGCCGCCGCCGCCCCGACCTTTACCGGTCGGGCATAGTTGATATAGCC
>JBGCFY010000165.1:0-3931 GCA_045110315.1 Saprospiraceae bacterium | reverse complement strand
TGGAGATAATATTTGGTACATGGAACAAGATGGTTCCAACCCTAAACAAATTACCAAAGAAAGTTTTCGCTTACTCAACAATGGCGTTTGGGTCCCGAATAGTGATTACATTATCGCTAGAAAACACTTCTCTTCTCAACGATCTTTGGGGGCAGGAGAAATGTGGATGTATCACATCACTGGCGGTAGTGGTATACAATTGACCAAACGTAAGAACGATCAACAAGATGTCAATGAGCCTAGTGTTTCTAGTGATGGGCGCTACCTTTTCTACAGTGAAGATGTATATAGTGGTGGCTATTTTCAATATAATAAAGATCCTAATAGCCAAATCTACGTTGTAAAACGCTACGACCGAGAAACGGGAAAAACCGAAACGATCATCTCCGGTCCAGGAGGTGCTTGCCGACCGGAAGTTTCTCCCGATGGTAAAAAAATTGCTTACGTTCGACGAGTCCGTACTAAATCTGTTTTATTTGTCCACGACATTGAAACCGGACAAGACTTCCCACTCTTTGATGGTTTGAGTAAAGACCAACAAGAAGCTTGGGCGATTTTTGGCGTGTATACAGGTTTTGATTGGACGGCGGACAACCAGCACCTCGTCATTTGGGGAAAAGGAAAATTATGGAAAGTCAACGCTACAACGGGGGATGCAAAAGAAATTCCATTCTCCGTAGATGTTGTACAAAAAGTAGCAGAAACGGTACGCTTTGAGCAGGAAGTTTCTCCCGATAAATTTCAAGTAAAGGTACTTAGAGATGTCGTTACGGCACCCAACAACAAGCGTTTAATTTTTAATGCTTTGGGCTATTTATGGCAAATGGATTTACCGAAAGGAAAAGCCAAACGCTTAACTAGTGACCAAGATTTTGAATTTGAAGCGGCTTATGCTCCGGATGGTAATAGCATCGTCTACGTAACTTGGGATGACCAGCAATTGGGTAATATTTTCAAAATGGATTTGCGCTCCGGGAATAAAACAAAACTAAATAAGAAAAAAGGAATTTACCGCACTCCAAACTTTTCACCGGATGGCAAGCAGATCGTTTACCGTCGTGAAAGTGGAAATACGCACCAAGGATATTCTTTTACCAATAAGCCAGGTATTTACGTCATGCCCAGCAACGGAGGAGAAAGCAAACTCGTCGTTCCACAAGGCGAATATCCTACTTTTAACAAAGATGGTAAACGCATCTTTTTCCAAACGGGTGGCTATTTATTTGGAAGTTTAACGAAAGCTTTCAAAAGCGTTAAAGTAGATGGTAGCGACGAAAAAGTAATTTTCAATACCAAGTATACGACTCAATTTACGCCAAGTCCTGATAATGAATGGATCGCCTTTACTGAATTGTATAAAGTATACATTGCTCCGATGCCGAAGACGGGAAAACCCATTGGTCTTTCTGCTACCACAAAGGCAGTTCCCGTAGCACAAGTAGCTAACGACGCTGGAATCAACCTACACTGGTCAAAGGATAGCAAGACTTTACACTGGACTTTGGGAAATGAGTACTTTTCTAATCCTTTGACGGATCGCTTTCTTTTCGTGGAAGGTGCCGCAGATAGTATTCCTCCGATTGATACCGCTGGATTAGTGATTACCCTAGAAAGTAAAACGGATGTTCCGGACGGATTAGTCGCACTAACGGGCGCCAGAATTATCACGATGGAAGGTAAAGAAGTCATTGAAAATGGCAGCATTCTCATCGAAGGCAATCGCATTAAAGCCATGGGGAAAAACATTAAAATCCCAAGCTCAGCAAAAGTGATTGATTGCAAAGGTAAAACGATTATGCCGGGCATCGTGGATGTACACGCTCACTTGGGTGCTTTCCGAGCGGGATTGAGTCCTAAAAAACATTGGCAATATTACGCCAACCTCGCTTACGGGGTAACCACAACCCATGATCCATCCGTTAATTCTGAAATTACTTTTGCTCAATCTGAAATGGTGAAAGCCGGACAAATGGTAGGACCAAGAATCTTTTCAACGGGTACTATTTTGTACGGTGCAGATGGCGATTTCAAAGCCGTTATTAACAACCTCGAAGATGCACGCTCCGCGTTGAAAAGAACAAAAGCCTACGGTGCTTTTTCTGTAAAGTCTTATAACCAACCCCGACGCGAACAACGTCAACAAATTATTCAGGCGGCAAGAGAATTGGAAATTATGGTTGTTCCCGAAGGAGGTTCTTTCTTCTTTCACAACTTATCGATGGTAGCCGATGGTCATACGGGTGTGGAGCACAATATTCCGGTTGCACCTTTATATAAAGATGTCATTGATTTTTGGTCGGCTACCCAAACGGGAAATACGCCTACCTTAATTGTTAACTACGGTGGCGTCAACGGCGAATATTACTGGTATCAAAAAACGAACGTTTGGGAAAAGGAACGACTCTTGAGTTTCACACCAAGAGCAATCGTAGATTCGCGTTCGCGACACCGAACCATGATTCCTGATGAGGAATACGATAATGGTCATATCCTCGTTTCTAAGTCTTGTAAGAAATTAAACGATAAAGGCGTTTTGATTAACCTCGGTTCGCACGGTCAATTGCAAGGATTGGGCGCGCACTGGGAAATGTGGATGTTTGCACAAGGTGGTATGAGTAATCACAAATCTTTACACGCTGCAACCATTAACGGTGCAAAGTATTTAGGCTTGGATAAAGACTTAGGTTCGCTAAAAGTAGGTAAGCTAGCAGATTTAATTGTTTTGGATAAAAATCCATTGGATAATATTCAAAATAGTGAATTTGTTAAGTATACGATGATCAACGGTCGAATCTACGATGCCAAAACGATGCACGAAATTGGTAATTACGATCGTAAAAGAGATGAGTTTTATTGGGAGAAAAAAGGAAGTGGCAACGCCTACCCTTTCTACCAATCTACGCATAGTTTCATGAGCCCCAACTGTCATTGCCGACAGTAAATAAAGGCTTCCACTAAAGCTAAAAATGCCCGAATGTTCTTTTAACATATTCGGGCATTTTTTATTTTCAACGGCTTGTTCTTACGAATTTAGATATCCAATAGTCCTTCTGGCAGTGCTAAGTGAATCACTTTCTCTTCGGAATCAATACTAGCAATAAATTGTTCGTTGAGGGGAATTAATCGTTCTTTTTCAAGGTAAGTAACAACCGCTAATTCTTGCTGCGGATATTCCACCACTTCCTCGATCGTCCCGATCAACCCCAATACTTTATCCTGCAATTCGAATCCAACGTACTCGCCGTAAACACTTGTCTCTTCTACTTCGAATTCTTTTTCGGCTTCTTCTAGCAAATCGGATTGTCGTAAATAAATCGCTTTCGAAGAGATCATTTTTGCTTTTTCGCGCGAATCAACATCTTCTAGTTTTACAATCAATTGCTCTTTTCCTCTTATTTTTTCAATAAAATAAGGAATTTTCTTATCTGCAATTTCAACAAAAAAGAGCGTCCCCCGAAAAAAGTCTTCGAGAAATTCTGGCTTCACTTCTATTTTAATTTCTCCTTGCACCCCGTGGGCTTTTTGCGTGTATCCAATAGCAACGTAATCCTCCATATCATATCAATTTGCCGGCAAGATAATAGTTTTCAAAAACTTAAGTATTACTTTGGAGGTAAGTTTAGCCGAGAATGTTTATTTTCATCACACAAGGAAAGTTAAAAAAATAAGTTGTGTTAGATTTTGAGTAGTATTGAGGCGCGAAAACCGCCCTAAGCCTTTGCTTAGGAAGGCTTTGAGCAACGAAGAGACTGTGCAAAAGATAGTGCAAGTTAATACGTGAGTTAATTTGTCTTGGTACTTAAGTAGTTCGCAGAATTAAATTAACTAATAACTTGAAAGCCTTTTAAGCTTCTACTTCGTTAAAAAGCCTCGCCAATGCTCTGGCATTGTCTGTGTTTTTCGCCTCGTTTAAGCTCAAAATTCTTTTCAA
>JBGCFY010000164.1:0-8669 GCA_045110315.1 Saprospiraceae bacterium | reverse complement strand
AAATGGTGCAGATCCCATCGAAGAAACGTGGATGATTAATCCCGGAATCCCGATTAGTGAAGAGGCGATGAATGTACACGGAATTACGCCGAAAGATGTGGCTAATAAGCCTACTTTTCAACAAGTAGCCCAAGCAATTTTTGATTTTATTGGGCCAGCAGATTTAGCGGGTTATAATTCTAATCGGTTTGACGTTCCTTTATTGATGGAAGAATTTGCGCGGGTAGGTTTAGAAATGGAAATGGAAAAACGGCGCACGATTGATGTACAACGCATTTTTTACAAAATGGAACCTCGTACGTTGAAAGCAGCACTCAAATTTTATTGTAACGAAGATTTAGTGGATGCACACGATGCTTTAGCCGACGTAAAAGCAACAATTAGTGTACTTCAGGGACAATTAAAGCGTTATGAAGATGTTGATTTGATTGATGGGGATGACCAGTTGATCGAAAAACCCGTAAAAAATGATATGCAAGTTTTGCACGAGTTTACCAACGACTTGAAAACTATTGATGCAACGCAACGCTTAAAATATGATCTTAACGGCGTAGCCGTTTTCAATTTTGGTAAATACGTGGGCAAACCCGTTGCAGAAACCTTGGTCAACGATCGACAGTATTACCACTGGATGCTGAATAAAGAATTTTCTTTTCAGGTCAAACAGATTATCAAAAAATTAGTAAAAGCGCATGAAAAAAACCAAAATTCTTAATTCTTCTCTTCTCTTATTGCTGGTAATGTTACTCTTGACGGCTTGTTACGAACCCCAAGAAGGTTGCCTAGATGTTACCGCAACTAACTTTGAAGCGGATGCCGATGACGAATGCCCAGATTGTTGTCAATACCCTTTCTTAAAATTAATGTTGACACACACAATGGGAGATACGAGTCTCACTCTGGGTGGAATTTATCAGAATCCGACGGACTCAAACCAATACTTTAAGGTAATTAATGCTCGCTTTTATTTGTCAGCATTACAGCTAGTTCGGGCCGATGGAAGCCAAAAAGGGGTTAATGATAAAATTAGTTTGACTGTTTTGGATGATCAAGGAATCGATGAAACTATTTCAGTTGAGGACAATTTTAACCTGATTAGTCGCACGAGCTTTAACCTCACGGTCGGTGATTTTCGAGCGCCAGCGAATTATGATAGTTTGAGGTTTTACGTTGGTATTCCTCAGCCTGCTAATTCCGCAGATCCTAGTTTAGTGACGACCGATCATCCTTTGCAAGCAGATGCTACTTTACACAGCACGCGAACCGAAGGCTACGTATTCATGGATTTGCAGGTCACGAGAGATTCCTTGCCAGTTACCGATACCCTGAGTCTTAAAATTCAAGGAGATCAAAACCTCATTGCGGTAGCTTTAGAAAATATACAAACGGTAAATCCGGGTTTCGACGCTGAAATCACCTTGAATGTAGATTATTTAGAATGGTTTAGAGGCATAAATTTTGCGGTAGATACGGAAGCAGAAATGATTAATAAAATTGTCAATAACGCGGCAAATGCCTTTTCTGTCGACCAATAAGGTCAATTTTAATTATTTTTTGCCAAACAATGACAACGATTTCCCTTATTTTGCGTTGTAATTCTTGGAAAATCACTACGCCATTTACTCACATCCTTAAGATTTCATTTTTATGAAAAAAATTACACTTTTCGCCGTTCTATTCGCTTTTGTAGCGACACAGTATGCCTGCAAAACTGATGATGATACAGTACCCGCATCAACGACTACAGAATTGGGTTTAAACTTTAATGCTAAATATGGTGCAGATGATTTGGTGCTCAATGACGCTTATGATTATGAAGGAAGTGGAGTTAAATTTAGTAACCTTAACTTCTATATTTCTAACATAGCACTCGTCAAAGCGTCTGATACAGATCAAACGGAAATCTTGGAAATTGCCCTGATTGATTTCACTATGGCGGAAGGAAATAAAGTAGTCGCTCGAAATGTACCTACGGGAAGTTATACGGGTATAAAAATCAACATTGGCGTACCTTCAGATTTGAACCGATTGCCACCGACTGATTTTGCTACAACGCATCCACTAGGTAACGATAGTCAATATTGGAGTGCTTGGGATAGTTATATTTTTGCTAAGATTGAAGGGTCTATGGATACGTTAAATGCACAAATCTACGACCACGGATTCTTATATCACTCTGGAACTGATGCGGCAAATAAAGAAATTAGTATCAATCGAAGTATCAAATTAACCTCAGGTGCGATGGAGGTCTTGGAATTTGATTTTGACTTGAAAGCGTTGTTCAATATAAATGGAATGCCATTGAACATTAAAGATAATCCAATCGTACACGATCCTAACAACTTGACGATTACCCTTGATTTAATGAATAATTTCAATAACGCTCTAAGCCTACAATAGTCTTATGAAAAGCTTATTCCCCTTATTCCTTTTATTGTGTTTAGTCACTTGGTCTGCTTGCGAAAAAGATGATGAAGTGCTTGATAAGTCGGGTGACTTAGAAAATGTCACTTACAATCCAGAAGCCTATAATTTGGTGGTTCCAGATAATTTTCGAGATATGATAATTCCTGCGGACAATCAAATGACAATAGAAGGGGTAATGTTGGGAAGAAAGTTGTTTTTTGATCCAATCCTTTCGGACGACAATACGATGGCTTGTGCTTCTTGTCACTTACCGAGTTCGAGTTTTACAGATGATTTAGCCGTTAGTACGGGCATTGATGGTATTGCGGGAACGCGCAGCTCGATGAGTTTACTCGACGTTGGTTTTCAAAATAAAGGGTTATTCTGGGATGGTCGATCAACTACCTTAGAAATTCAAGCTTTACTTCCCGTAGAAGATCCAATCGAATTGCATACCACTTGGGGCGAAGCCATTAGCAGAATTAGGAATCACCCGGATTATCCTACCGACTTTAGAAAAGCATTCGGAATTGCCGATCGCCAAGATATTACAAAAGAACTCGCGGCAAAAGCCTTAGCGCAATTTGAACGTAGCTTGGTGAGTAGTGGCAATTCTCGCTATGATCGCGCCATTCGTGGTGAAATATTCTTAACGCCATCAGAGTTAAATGGGATGGACATGTTCTTCGATCAGTCCAGTGTATTGCCCGACGCAGAATGTGGACATTGCCACAATCAACCTTTATTTACAACCAACGAATACCTTAATAATGGCTTAGATTATGCGGCGGATCTCAATGATTTTCAGGATAAAGGATATGGTAATGTAACTGGAAAAAAATCTGATAACGGAAAGTTTAAAGTACCAACTTTACGAAATATTGCGCTCACCGCACCGTATATGCACGATGGTCGATTTGAGACTTTAGAGGAAGTGATTGATCACTACAATTCCGGTGGTGCATACGCTGAAAATCGTCACCCACTTATTCTTGATTTACAATTGACGGAAGTCCAAAAAGAAGAATTAATCTCATTTTTACACACTTTGACGGATACTACCTTTACCAATAATCCTAACTATTCAAACCCATTTTAAAGAACTTTCAAACAGCATAAAGAAAACTATTAATGTCTATTGTGCTAATATTCAATTCCTTGTTCTACACATCTGAATTGTCCTAATTTCAGTTGTTTTTCCTTTTTTTTTCTTACTAAAATCGGCATACTTGTTGTCTATTAAACCATAGAAGTTGGTTAAGAAATAGATGGTAAGGCTTACGATCATTTCAAAACAATTTCAAAAGGAAGCAGGTCTTGCTTCTATCTTTTCCCCCACACAATCGTATAGTTGAATTCCGCAGAATGCTCCCTCTCATTTTTGCCCTATTCTATTTTTTTCGTTGTTACTCCCTCCACTAGTCGAATAATTTTCTTCGCTTAGTTATCAACGGTATTGATTCCTATACAACACTAATTCTAATACTCAACCTCCAAATATTTTTACTCAATTTGATAGCAGTGGCAACTACTATCATACCCTCCCTATGCACTGAATATCTGAAAAAATTATAACTGTAAGTATCTGAAAATTTATCAATGAAAAACTTAATTTACGCACTAGTTCTGCTAGGGTGTGTACTGTCGAACCTATCAGTGAACGCCCAAGTTAAAGCAGTCGATCTGCCCACCCAACCTACGGATCGAATCAACACCTTTTTACAAGACAAATCATTTTTTGAATCCGCTAAAGCAGGATCGTTTTATTATTTGATTCTTCAGTTGGAGGAATTACCTACAGCTGCTCATACTCGGATACTTAAGGAAAAAAATATCAGCTTACAAAGTTATTTAGGAAACAACCGTTACGTTGCACGTTTACCCAAAGGGATCAGTGCCAACGATATAAAGAGGGCGAGAATTACTGACCTACAATTAATTACACCAGCACATAAGACTTCAAGTGCAATCAAAAATAAAAATTATTCTGATTGGGTACGGTACGATACAGATCGTATCCGTGTTGCCGTCGTTTTTTACGAAGGGGTAACTCCAAGAAAAATTGCTGCAACGTTAGCAAAGCTTCAATTTGAAGCGACCCAAAAAAGTATCGATCAAGCGACCATTTGGATCGGACATTTACCAGAAATGGAAATCGCTAACCTAGCGCAACAGCCAATTGTAGCTTTTGTTGATTTACAACAAGAACCGGATCAATCTTTAAATTATGAAAATCGTTGCATCCAAAATATCAGCTCCGTTAGTGCCAATGTCTTAGGAGGTAAGAACCTCAACGGAGAAGGCGTTTGTATCGGTGTTGGGGATGGAGGAGAACTAGGAAATCACCTTGATTTTTCGAATCGAGTAAGTTTTAGTGTAGATGGAAAATATGAGTCATTCGGAGATCATGGAGACCACGTCGCAGGAATTATTGGCGGTGCGGGCTTGGTTAATCCTCGTCACAAAGGTATTGCCCCTAAAGCAAGCCTGTTGATCGAAAAAACTTCTAGAGTGACGACTTACCTAGAGGACTACTATAATGATTACGGAATGGTAATTACCAATAACTCTTACGGCACCAGTTATGATTGTACAGACAATGGAGCCTATAACTACACGAGTCATGCATTGGATAAACAATTATTGAAATATCCAGAAGTCATGCATATTTTTGCGGCAGGAAATAGTGGTGGAGGTACTTGTACTCCTTACCCAGCTGGATATAAAACAGTATTGAAATATTACCAAAGTGCTAAAAATGTACTTACCGTAGGTGTGGTTGACGAAGATCGTGTTGTCTGGAGTGGCTCTAGTCGAGGACCGGTATTAGACGGTCGTTTGAAGCCAGAAATAGTTGGCGTAGGAAAATACGTTCGCTCTACCGGAGATAATTTTAATTACATGAAAAAAACGGGCTCAAGTATGGCGGCACCATCAGTAGCCGGAACCGTTGGGTTGATGTACGAACAGTATAGAAAATCTAATGGCGGAGCCAATCCAGAAGGTGCGTTGATGAAAGCAATTGCTTGTAATACTGCGGAGGACTTAGGAAATGCAGGACCAGACTATATTTATGGATATGGTTTAATAAATGGTAGAAGAGCGGTCGAGACTATCGAAGCAGGACAGTTCTTTTCAGATTCAGTTGCTACGAGTTTTTCCAATACGGATATGATTACGGTACCTGCTGGTACGAAGCAACTAAAAGTCATGTTGTACTGGCATGATAAAGAAGCAGAAGCAAATCCAAATAAAGCTTTAGTTAACGATTTAGACTTGAGTTTGAAAGATCCAGCAAATCTTACGTTCTTACCCTGGATCTTGAATACCAATGCTGCCAACGTAGCAGATCTTGCAGTAAGAGGAGTAGATACCTTGAACAATATCGAACAAATTACAATTGATAATCCTATTGCTGGAAATTACTTTTTAAAAGTAGAAGGAACAGCGGTACCTTTTGGACCACAACGATACCATTTAGTATACGAATTTGTAACAGATGAGATTGTAGTCTCGCATC
Organism: Saprospiraceae bacterium; assembly: GCA_045110315.1. Taxonomy (GTDB): domain Bacteria; phylum Bacteroidota; class Bacteroidia; order Chitinophagales; family Saprospiraceae; genus CALFBG01. The sequence goes on along the minus strand of JBGCFY010000164.1, from coordinate 2,743 downwards.
CTTTTGGAGGAGAGGTCTTAGTACCAAATGCAAAAGAAAAAATTATGTGGGATACAGATCCTACGAATACCCATATGTTTACAGCAGAATATTCTTTGGATCAAGGTACGACTTGGAATATGATTACGGATACGATTCCTGCTACGGCAAGAATGCTTGATTGGAAAGTACCAATCGTTTATTCGGATAAAGCGCTCGTACGAGTTTCTAAAAATGGAACGACCGTATCGGATGTGAGTAATGCTGCTTGTACGATTATACTTACACCTACTAATATGACTGCCACCGCTCGTTGCGAGGGGTACATCCAATTAGAATGGTATCCTAATGTGCAGACCGAAAGTTTTGAAGTCTTACATTTCAATGGGACAGCATTCGTGGCACTCGGAACGACAACAGAAACAAGTTTTATTGTAGATAATAATTTGGCGATGGGAGAACGGCAGTGGTTTGCGCTCAGGGGAATTTCTCCTGCGGGAGCGTACAGTGGGCGTTGTGTGGCCGTAGAAGCAACCCCTTCGGATGGAGGTGTTTGTCCTTGGGAAGATGATATTACCTTGAGAACAGTAGAAGTATCTAAAAGAGGAAGAGCCTATACTTCCAGTGCTTTGGGCACACAAGAACAAGTGGTTGCGGAAGTAATGAATAAAGGAATAAATACCATTAACCTTTTTGAGTTAAACTTCTTAGTAAATGGAACAACACTAAATCAGCAAAATATATCTTATCCTTTAGCCTCGGGAGATTCTTTACAAGTTAATCTTTCTCAAGGCTTAGATTTATCGGCTGCTGGGGTGTATGAGATTAGTGCTTGGGCAAAAGCGAACGGTGATACCCATTTTGATAATGATAGTATCGTTGGGCAACTCGAAGCTACACAATTAGAGAATCCAATACTAGTGCTGCCACAATGGTGCGACTTTGCGGATGGAGAAGAAGAAAGCTTTACGGAAAATCAATTAGGTTTTACCAACTTACCAGCATGGGATTTTGAAACGAATGGTATGAGTCAGCTAACGGTCAATGCTAGTACTGCTAGTTTGACATTGCAACCCACAAGTGCTACGACAGCATCAATTAGCAATATTTTACTAACGGCTAATCTTACCGACTACATGGTAGACGAAGATAATGTTAAAATTGAATTCGATTATCAAGTTACACCAATTAATCCTGCTGGAAGTGGTACTAGTGTTCATAAAGTATGGGTAAGAGGAAATGACCAAGCAGCTTGGATAGAACTATCGAGCTTAGCAATGGTGAGTGAAATGACGACCGTAACCATTTCTAATATTTCTTTAGCCATGAAGAATGCGGGACAAGAGTTTTCATCAAGCACGCAATTTCGCTTTTCACAAGATGGATTTGTAGGATTAACTTTATCTGGAATAACGGTTGATACTGAAAGTTCCTTACCCGTTGAATTGGCTTATTTCAAAGCACACAAGATGGATGAAAACGCTTGGTTAATTTGGAAAACTATTTCTGAATTTGAAAATGCCTTTTTTGAGGTACAGGTTGCCATCGGAGAAGAGGCTTTGCAAGAACGAAATTTTGAAGTCATCGGAGAAGTACCCGGCGTAGGAACCATCAGTAGTGAAAAAATATACGAATACTGGGATCGCACGGCTAACAAATCAGGTATTCGATATTATCGCTTAAAGCAGGTGGATTTAGATGGAAGTTTTACTTACACAGATACCAAAGCTGTTGATTTTGGAGAAGCGAAGCAGCAAAGTGGCGATCAAGTAGTTTATCCTAATCCATTCTTTAACGAATTGCGATTGAAGTATGCAAGTAATACAGCACAAACGATCCAACTAATTCTATGTGATATGCAAGGAAAACAGATTCAGCAGACCGCTATCTCCGTGGAGGCGGGAGATAATGACCTTCAGGTAGCGGTGACGGAGGCAATTCCCTCGGGAATGTACCACCTTAAGTTGATGTCCTCGGATGCCAGACCTAAAAGTTTTACCATTGTTAAACAAAAATTTTAAAAAAAATAAAGGAAGTTGACTAAAACGAGTGGTAAGTATGGCTCACCGAAGCGATAACGTTTTTCGTGCCGACTCACTTTTAGCAACTTTAGATAAGTTCTGAAATCAGAACGGTAAGAATCATTGAGTAATTTTTCAGACATTTTAATGAGGGTTTCCTTGGCGTAGCTAAGGAAACCTTCTTTTATTTTAGGGAATTTAGAGCAGTGTAGAAGCTCTTTTTTTAACTTTTTGAAGAAAATAAATATTTTTTTTGCTAAAAACCTTGCTAAAATAGTATTTTTTTAAATAAAAATCTTCACAAAATAAAATAAAACTATAATATTTAATCATTGTAAATCAGTGTATTATGATTTAAATTAATATAATTTGTGTAAAAAAAAATGTAACAAAGTGGTTATTTTGTCTTTTGTTTTCGTTTGAATTATTAAGATCATTGTAATGTGGAAGGAAGGAAATAGGGGAAGCGCGTAAAAGCTGGAAAAAAGAATTCAGCTCACAAAATTGGATATGTTCATGGGATTATAATTTGTTGATAGTGAGTCGTTCCTCATGGTACGACTTACTATTTAACTTTTAATCGCTGCTAAATATAGCATTTAGGTTTTATCCTAAATCGATAAACACTCAGCTGACGAGTCAAACTCAGCCCGACGAATAAGATCGGCGCTAAAATCGGATATGTTCATGGGATTATAATTTGTTGATAGTGAGTCGTTCCTCAAGGTACGACTTACTATTTA
>JBGCFY010000163.1:0-29133 GCA_045110315.1 Saprospiraceae bacterium | reverse complement strand
AACATAAATTTATTTGCTTTTTGAATATGTCTTTTCGCCTCACTCTTCGTCACGTCCTCACCTTGATAGCTATCGCTATCAGATTCCGGGCGTTTCTCGATTGACACTAAAACTCATTATCCAAAATTTCAACTAACTTATGTTACCGTGTATTAAATGCCAAGGCAAATTAGTTTTTAGAAAACTTAAGCTTTCGTGATTCCCGATTAACTTCTCTAATTTATACTTGTTACCAATGACTATTCAAGGCAATATTATCGACATCGAAAACAGAAAGATTTTTTTTGGAACCGTTACCGTGACTGATGGTAAAATCACTTCCATTGAAGCACAAGAAGGAATGAGCGAACAATACATTTTGCCAGGCTTCGTCGATGCGCACGTTCACATTGAAAGCTCCATGTTAATCCCTTCGGAGTTTGCTCGTTTAGCAGTTGTACACGGAACGGTTGCCACCGTTTCTGATCCGCACGAAATTGCGAATGTTTTAGGAATTGAAGGCGTACATTACATGATCGAAAATGGAGAGAAGGTTCCTTTCAAGTTTAATTTTGGGGCACCTTCTTGTGTTCCAGCTACCCGTTTTGAAACGGCAGGAGCAGTCATTGACGTGGAAGGCGTACGAACTCTTTTACAACATCCTGCCATTCTTTATTTAACGGAAATGATGAATTATCCCGGCGTCCTTTTTGATGATGCGGAGGTATTAGCAAAAATTGCGGCAGCAAAAGCATTAGGGAAACCCATTGATGGTCATGCTCCGGGCTTACGTGGCACAGACGCTAAAAAATACGCAGCGGCGGGGATTAGCACCGACCATGAATGTTTTAGTTACGAAGAAGCCGAAGAAAAGCTCGCTTACGGCATGAAGATTTTGATTCGGGAAGGAAGTGCTGCCAAGAATTTTGAAGCCTTGATTGATTTACTTCCTGCGAATGCCGAGCGAATGATGTTTTGCTCGGATGATAAACATCCTGATGATTTGATCTTAGGACACATTAATCAATTGGTGGCAAGAGCGTTGGCGAAAGGATGTGATCTCTTTGATGTTTTATTGGTTGCTTGCATTAATCCTGTCAAGCATTATGGTTTAAATGTTGGTTTGTTGCGAGTGGGTGATCCAGCAGATTTTATTGTTACGGAAGATTTGAAAGACTTTGCCGTTAAGGCTTGCTACATTGATGGACTTTTAGTTGCAGAGGAGGGAAAGACACATTTATCGTCTGTAGAAAGTACAATTATTAATAATTTTGCCATTCAGGAGAAAAGTGTCCATGATTTTCATTTGCTAGCAAAAACAGATCACGTACAGGTCATTAAAGCGATTGATGGAGAAATTGTTACCGAAAGTTTTGTGAGTACTTGTCAGCAAGCAGGTACTCCTGCAGTATCTAACGTAGAAAAAGATATTTTAAAGATGGTGGTTGTCAACCGTTATCAAGATGCTCCGCCTGCATTTGCCTTTATTCATAATTTTAATTTAAAAGAAGGAGCCATTGCCTCTTGTGTTGGGCATGATTCTCACAATATTATCGCGGTCGGTGTTGATGATGAATCGATTTGTAAAGCCGTAAATTTAATTATCGCCAATCGTGGTGGAATCGCAGCTGTTAGCTCAAGCCAAAGTCAAGTATTAGCTTTGCCTGTAGCGGGAATTATGACGAATCAAGATGGCTATCAAGTAGCTAAAGAATACGCAGAAATTGACCAAATGGTGAAAAAAGAACTCGGTTGTAGCTTGACGGCACCTTTTATGAGTTTATCTTTTATGGCGCTATTAGTTATTCCTCAATTAAAACTCAGTGATCTCGGTTTGTTTGACGGCGGTAGTTTTAAATTTACGGATCTATTTGTATCCAGGCCAGACTAGAAAAACAGCAGAAAATCACCATTTGTAGTTGCGAACTTATACCTTGTAAAAGTATTTTATTGATCGTTTTATTTGGGAAGCATCAGATAAGGGTTTATTTTTACGAAGAAGTTGTCAATTGACTCAATCTATTGTTAACAGTTTGTCGATCAATACTTCTGAAATAGAGTAGGCTTTAAGGCGATTTTAAAATAAATTAACCGTTTTATAATTTTAAAGACTTACTCACCGTTACATTGCCATCCCTCTCGACTGTGTTTTAACAGCATATCTATACAACCAACTAAGATGATACGCATACCGAAGAATACAATTCTCATTTTTTTATTTTTTGTCGCAACTGTTTTTTCCATTTCGTTGAGTGGCCAAAAAGTTTATACGGTAGAAAAACTCAATTTCGGCATTAACAGCGATTACGATGAAATAACGCCTGTGGTTAGCATTGACGGTCGAAGACTATTTTTTACGCGTAGTGGTCATCCCGACTTTAATCACACTTTAGTTGAAAAAGGAGAAGACTTATCTGCAACGTTGGATGATTGGGAATATCAATTGCATCTCCAAGGTATCTATGCGAAGTTGGGCGAGCGAGCGATTAAAGCACCGGCTACTTCTCAATTTAACCAAGATATTTGGGTCGCAGAAACAGATGAGGATTTTAATTTTGTCAATCTTTTTCACCCTGGTTATCCCCTTAATAATGCTTTGCCAAATAGTATTTGTGCACTAACGACTTCCGGTAACGAAGCCATTGTGATTAATCAATTTAATGAACAAGGAGGCATGAACAAAGGTTTTTCCATTGTGAGAGAAACTTCAAATGGTGTTTGGACTTTTCCAGAGCCTATTTATATTGATGGTTTTCGACCTACAGGTACCGATGTTAGTTTGACGATGAGCAACGACGGACAAATATTGATCATTTCGATGGAACAGCCCGGCACGATGGGCAAAAGTGATTTGTATGTTAGTTTCAAGCAAGGTCATAATCGTTTTAGCAAACCCAAAAATATGGGTCCTGTAATTAATTCGTATTTGCGAGAAACGACTCCATTTCTTTCGGAAGATATGACGACTTTATTTTTCTCTTCCAATCGGTCAGGAACAGTTGGTGGGAATGATATTTTTCACGCCAAGCGCAAAGATGATACTTGGTTAAACTGGAGTTATCCGGGGCGATTCAATTCGCCAATTAATACAGCTGCCGACGAAAGTCAACCTTACTTCAACGCTAATACCGGTTATTTGTATTTTACCTCTAAGCGAGAAGGTTCTAGCGATATTTATCGTTCTAAAATTGCGGAGCGAAACCCGATTACCGTAGTTGTAAAAGGAAAAATATACAACGCTAAAACTCGGTTACCCATTCCTGCAAAAGTAAAAGCTACTCCGATGAATACCAACGGTTATAGTAATCTTTACATTTCAGATGATGGTAGTTATCGTATGAATATTCCCAAAGGGGTAAAGTTTCAATTGCTTGCAGAACAGATGGGTTATATCGGCAAACCAGATAGTATCTCTTTTGTCAAGTCCTACGTTTATCACCAAGAGTATACCGTTAATTTATATCTAGAACCAATGGAAGCTGGTCATAAAATTGATTTAGAAGCGATTTATTTTGAACGCTCTAAGCCTTCCGTTTTAGAAAGTTCTTATCCTGCTTTAGATAAATTGGCTGCATTTTTAAAACAGAATTATAATATTTATATTCAAATAGAAGGACACACCGATAATCAAGGAGAAGCGGTGGCTTTGCAGCAATTATCAGAAGAAAGAGCAGAAGCAATCAAGCATTACCTTTGTTACAAAAAAGGAATCAAGCCACTCCGTGTAAATACGCTCGGTTATGGCGGTTCAAAGTCTGTGAATGACAATTCTACAGAAGCATTGCGGCAAGAAAATCGCCGGGTAGAAATTATCATTACGGATGTTACGAGTCCCATAACGGTAGATAAAGTAAAGCCCAAAACAACGACGGAAAAAGCGAATTAATTCAGAGGAGCATTGCCAATAAAAGTTTTTATTCGCTAACTTGCAACAACGTTAAGTACTTGTTCAAAACGATCTTAAAACTTTTGTTATTAATGCTTAGATATATAGCCTACTTTTTTACGGTGGTTTTCCATCCTTTGTTGATTTTAAGTTATATGTTGATCATTTTGCTATTGGTCAATCCTTATCTATTTGGTGTCAGTCACATCGGAGATGGTCATAGCATTATTTTGATTTTAATTATTTTCTTATCTACTTTTTTCATTCCATTTTTTTCGGTGCTAATGCTTAAATTTCTGGACTTTATTGAGTCTTTGGAAATGCAGCAACGATCTGATCGTACCGTTCCTTACATTATCACAGCCGTTATTTATTTATCCATCTTTCGGTATTTGTTACACTTTCCTAAAGTTCCGGAGGCTTACAAAAGTTTTGTATTAGGGTCAATCATTGGATTGTTTATTGCTTTTTTTATTAACCTGTTTTCAAAGATTAGTGCGCACGCTGTCGGAATGGGAGGTTTATTGGGGATGATTGTCATTACGATGCTTTTGTTTAGCTACGATGGTTTTGCCCTCAATTTAGGATCACTGGGTATTTTCTACATGAGTACTCACTCTTTACTCATCATAACGATCCTTTTGACTGGAATTGTCGGTACATCTCGTATGATCCTGAATGCACATAATTTGCAAGATTTGTACGGTGGATTTTTGGTTGGCTTTTCTGCACAGTTTATTGCGTTACGATTTTTTATCTAAAATTGACTAAACCTCTTCCATTGCGGGAATAAACTCCTTTTTCAAGGTATCATTGTGAAGTAATAATATACCCGCTAATAGAAAACAATATCCAAAAGCACTCGATCCGAGTGCAAAGCCTAATTGACTACCTCTATTTGATATTTCTGAGAAATTGAATCCGACGGCTAAAGTTAAAATTGCCAGTGCAAGGTAAAAAATCCAGAGTAAACCTACTCTTGCCCAATTTGACTTAAAGAAAAATCCAACTGCCAGTACGATGAGTATGACCATAATTGAAAAAGTACCATAGAGAAAATAATCATGTTCGGGACCAGCGAAACTTTGCTTCTCAATTTCTTCCTTTATCCAAAAAAAAACAGCCGTCGCTAGGATTGCCCAACTAGATAAAATAAATCCTAAGATACTCGCAAGGGAAAGTTTATTGTTCATTAGAAAAAACTATTTTTGTAGCAAAATCGATTATTTATGGTAGAATTACAAAAAACAATAGAACAAGCTTGGGAAGATAGAAGTCTTCTGGAGAAAGAAGCGTCTTTATCTGCAATTAGAGAAGTTGTCAATTTGCTGGATCAAGGTAAAATTCGAGTAGCGGAACCTGACGGTGATGGAGGATGGAAAGTAAACGATTGGGTGAAAAAAGCTGTGGTACTTTATTTTCCAACCCAAAAAATGGAAGCCTTCTCTGTAGGTCCTTTCCATTTTCACGATAAGATTCCCCTCAAGTCCAACTATGCAGAAATAGGCGTACGGGTTGTTCCTCATGCGATTGCTCGGCATGGCTCTTACTTGGAAAAGGGCGTTATTATGATGCCAAGTTACGTGAATATTGGTGCTTGGGTTGGCGCTGGAACAATGGTAGATACTTGGGCAACCGTTGGTTCTTGTGCTCAAATTGGTCGTAATGTACACTTGAGTGGTGGTGTTGGGATTGGTGGTGTACTCGAACCTTTACAAGCAACGCCAACAATTATTGAAGACAACTGTTTTATTGGCTCAAGGTGTATTGTGGTAGAAGGCGTACGGGTAGAGCGAGAAGCAGTGCTTGGTGCAAATGTTGTCTTGACTCAATCGACACACATCATTGATGTAACAGGAGCAGAACCCGTGACTTATAAAGGAAGAATTCCTTCGCGTTCAGTGGTCATTCCTGGTACATATACGAAACAATTTCCAGCGGGCGAATACCAAGTAGCTTGTGCCCTGATTATTGGTAAAAGAAAAGAAACTACTGATAAAAAAGTTTCCCTTAATAATGCGTTACGAGATTTTGACGTAGCCGTATAAGCTTAAGACCTTATTTAAAATATAAGCTTTTGATAAGCTTTAAAACTTGCACTTTTCCTTGTGAGAAGGTGCAAGTTTTTTAGTATTTAACATCTTTCAAAATTGCTCCAGGAAAACGAGCTCCAGGTAATGCTGCACCAATAAAACTAGCACCTTCTAAGTTACAGTTTTCAAAATCAACTCCTTTCAAATTAGCATTATTAAAATTAGTGCCTACTAATTGAGCCCTAGAAAAATCGGACTGTTGCAAATTTGTTCCAGAGAAATCACATCCATTGAGCAATACATCCGTAAAAAGGGAATAGCTCCAGTCTCCTCCCGAAAAATCAATAGCTATTGCCTCCATACCACAACAATTCGCAAAAGGAACTTGTAGATTTTTCATCGTTAAATTTGAATAAATTTTACGACGTTCCAGATTAGCTTGTTTTCCCTTTTTGCCTTCGGCACCCAAGTAGAAACCGATAACTAACCCATTAACTGCAATCGTTTTCCATTGTCCTCCGGCACCACCCGAAGCTAAGTAGGCGTGATGTTCAACGATAAGCGTTTCAAGATCTTCTAATTGCAAGCGCTTACTATTCGCCACGAGTTGACGCATATAGGCGACGTTGATGTGCTGACTATCTGTTCCTTTTTCATTGGCTAGCGGGAAAATGTCTTCTGGTATTTCCATTTTGTAGGAATTTAATCAAAAAGATAACACAAATATAAATAATACGCATATTAATTACAAATTTTTTGCTATTTATTCCAATACCCACCATTTATTAATAACGCTGCATCTGTTATTTGAACGGATAAGCAGCTAAAACCTGTCGCTTTGGGAATGCTTCTTAAACAAACTACGTCGATTTAACGTTTGACGTAGCAACGTCTATAAGTTCGAGTGTATAAATCCACGAAGTTCGAGCATTATCCTTACATTTGGAGCTTCAAAAAATGTAGAAAATGCTTTATTTAGATCGTCAAGCTTTCATGGGCTTTGGCGAAGGAAGTTTAAAATTGATATCAGTATGAGAGTTTTGTTTTTGTTAGCTATTTCACTTAGCTTATTTTTGGGTGCTTGTAAATCGAAAAAGGTTTTTATGACCGCTCCCGTAGAAGAATTTGAGGATTTGGATACCTTGGTTGTTAGTGCCGCTAAACCCAACAAACTCAAAACAACTGAAGAGTTTAAATTGAAAGTTTATCGTCCAAGTCAGAAACGTAATTTTGATTTACTCCACACGAATTTAGATGTACGATTTGACTGGGAAAAGCAACAAGTTTTAGGAAAAGCTAATTTGAAACTTAAGCCTTATTTCTATCCACAGCAAGTATTAAAGTTAGATGCTAAAAACTTCATCATTCATAAAGTGCAACTCAAAAAAGGTGCTGCATTAACTTACGATTACGACGGTCAGGTATTGACGATTCAACTAGATAAAAAATATCAATCGACCGAAGAAGTCAACATTGCGATTGATTATACGGCAAAACCTACCGAACGTGATAAGATGGGAGGGAGTGCTGCGATTACTTCCGATCAAGGCTTATTTTTTATCAATCACGATGGGAGCAATCCGACTAAACCGCAACAAATTTGGACACAAGGAGAAACTGAGCATAATTCCCGTTGGTTCCCCACGATTGATAAACCCAATGAACGTTGTACACAGGAAACTTACGTGACCGTTGCCGAAAAGTATAAAACACTTTCGAATGGTTTATTACTTTCCTCTACTTCCAACGGAGATGGGACCCGCACCGACTACTGGAAAATGGATCAAGCACACGCGCCTTATCTTTTTATGTTGGCCATTGGAGATTTTGCCATCGTAAAAGATAAGTGGAGAGATATTGAATTGCTTTATTACGTAGAACCGGAATACGAAGCTTACGCGAAAAATATTTTTTCTAACACCAAAGAAATGCTTGATTTCTTTTCGAAGCGTTTAGGGATTGAATATCCTTGGCAAAAGTATGCTCAGGTCGTCGTTCGAGATTTTGTATCTGGAGCAATGGAAAATACAACTGCTGTAATTTTTGGAGAATTTGTACAATTGACGGAACGTGAATTGATTGACAACCATAACGAGCGCATCATTGCCCACGAGTTATTCCATCACTGGTTTGGAAATTTAGTAACCTGTGAGAACTGGGCCAACTTGACAATGAATGAAGGCTTTGCTAACTACAGCGAATACTTATGGCTCGCTCACCAATACGGTGTAGACGAAGGAGACTATCATCTTTTTGGAGAATTACAAGGTTATTTAGGTTCAACCAGAAGAGGAGGCATTCATCCTCTAATTTATTATGGTTACAAGGATAAGGAAGATATGTTTGATGCTCATAGTTACAATAAAGGTGGCTTGGTTTTACATATGTTGCGTAATTATTTGGGAGATGATGCTTTTTTTGCGGGCTTGAAAAGATATTTAAAAACGCATCAATACACTGATGTGGAAGTCCACGAGTTGAGGTTAGCATTTGAAGATGTCAGTGGGGAAGACCTGAATTGGTTTTTTAATCAATGGTATTTTAATGCTGGACATCCTGAGTTGACAATTGATTACGTTTATGATGCTGCCGCAAAAAAAATACACATAGACGTAGAACAAACGCAAGATCCTGACCGCAGCATTCCTATTTTTGAATTACCTTTTGCAATTGATATTTATGTTGGCAAATCTATGCCCGTTCGTAAGATGGTAAGAATGACAGAAAGAAAACAACGCTTTAGTTTTGATGCGATGTTGGAACCGGCACTCGTTAACGTAGATGCAGAAAAAGTTTTGCTTTGCGAGAAAAAAGATAATAAGTCGGAAGAAGCTTACATTTATCAATATTTCAACGGTGCCAATTTTGTAGATCGTTACGAAGCAGTTAATGCACTAAAGGAGAGTAAAAATCCAAAAACGAAAGCCGTTTTTCGGGCAGCACTCAGCGATCCGTACTGGGTAATTCGTGGATTAGCCATTGGTAAGATGGAACCTATTCCGGACAGTGGTGCAAAAATTGAAATGGCAGATATTGATCGCATTGCCATCATGGCAGAGAAAGACAAACACAGTAGTGTCCGTGCTAGTGCATTAAGCATTTTGGGGAATTCGGAAGAACAACGTTTTATTCCAATTATGAAAAAAGCCATTGATCAAGCAAAAGCTTATCCAGTAATTTCATCTGCGTTGGAAGGATTAAGTATTTTGAATCCATCGGAAGCATTAATTTATGCTAAAAAGTTGGAAAATGAGGAAAATGGAACGTTGATTGCTGCCGTCGGTAATATCTACGCTGCGACCCAAAATAGCAAATACCTTGGCTTCTTTGAAGATACTTGGCAGAAAGTGGATGGATACGATGCCGTTTACTTTTTCGAAAACTACTTAAATATTTTGCAAGGCAGTGAGACGGAAATTATCCAAACTTCAATGTCCAAACTAAAAGCAGTGGCAACCAATATGGGAGAATCTCCTTGGCGGCGATTATCTGCTACACGAGCAATGAGTGGCATGGTACAAATTTATCAACAACGATTTGAGCAAGATTCAGATGAAAATACACAAAAGGCGATGGAAACGGTAAAAACGATGATTGAAGAGATTAAGCAGAAAGAGTCCAACCCACGCTTGAAAAATATGTATGAGCAGTTTTAAAAACTAGGCTTTTATTTTTCATTTTAAAACGCAAAATAGGCGATGATCAGCAAGTCTGGTGATCGCCTATTTTATTTGATTTTGTTAGTCCTGACCTAGATCTAGGGTAATAAATAGTTAAAAAACAGATTTGTTTGTTTTCGAACGAATATTTATCGTGCTATTCTACTGAAACCCTTGATTTTATGATGGTTTATATATAATTTACAGTGTTCAATTCTAGTGATTTAATTTGTGAATATCACTTGAGCAATAGTAACTATGTCGCTGACTAGCCGTATAGCTATCTACGCTATTGTGTTAAAACAAGATTTTTAACAATCTTTTTAGTTAAGATGCTGTTTTTGAATTGGAGAAGTTGTTTTTAGGCAACTTTGAAATAAAAAAGTAAAATACCCTTTAGAATGGCAGAAGTAAAGAATAATTATCAATTATTGATCAACCGTTTAGATCAATTTACGAGAAAGTACTACATCAATAAATTAATTCGCGGAGCGTTGTACAGCGTTGCGCTAATTGTCGTGCTTTTCTTGGCGATGAGTTTATTGGAGCATTATTTTTATTTTGGTCAAGGGATGCGTAAAACCTTATTTTATTCCTTTTTGGCAACGAGTGGGGTAGCGCTTCTATTTTGGGTACTAATGCCACTGCTTAGTTACTTCCGATTGGGGAAAGTTATTTCACACGAGCAAGCTTCTCAGATTATTGGCCATCATTTCACGGATGTAAAAGATAAGTTGCTTAATATTTTACAACTTAGTAAGCAATCCGAAGGAAACAGTAATGCCGCATTAATCTACGCAAGTATTGATCAAAAGACGGAAGAGATCAAACCCATTCCTTTTACAACTGCCATCAATTTAGGACAAAACCGTAAATATTTACGCTACGCACTTCCACCGTTATTACTATTGGTCGTTTTGCTTTTTGCGGCGCCAAGTATGATTAAGGATAGTACAAGTAGATTGATTAATAATAACAAAGATTTTGAAAAAGCAGCGCCTTTTCATTTTTCAATTGAGAAAGAAGCCCTCAGCGTTGTGCAGTTTGATGATTATAATTTGAAAGTAAAAATTGATGGTGATATTTTACCTAATGAAGTTTTTATTGATATTGATAATTATCAGTACCGTTTGAATAAAGATAGTGCTAACCTTTTTTCTTATCGGTTTAGCAATGTGCAAAAAGCAACTGACTTCAAGGTATTTTCTGGTGCAGTGAATTCTGATGATTACACTTTAGAGGTTTTGAAAAAACCTAATATCGTTGGTTTTGAAACGAAATTAGATTACCCTGCTTATACACAACGAAAAGATGAAGCACTCGCTAACATTGGCGATTTAGTTATTCCGCAAGGAACTAATATTGATTGGGTTTTTAATTCCTTGAATACAGATTCCATCCAAATTCAATTTTCATCTCAGTCTGACTTAAAAGCTACAAATCGTTTTAGTGATGATTTATTTACGCTAAAGAAAAAAGCGATGAAGGATGAAACGTATAAACTTTACGTTTCTAACTCGGCGCTTCCGAATGCAGATTCTATTGCGTACTCTATTACCGTTATTCCCGATTTGAATCCAAGTATTCAGGTAGAACAATTTGTAGATAGCATTGACAATAAGCTTTTGTTTTTTGTAGGCGATGCTTCTGACGATTATGGCTTGCGTAGACTAACCTTCAATTATCGAGTCAACAATGCGTCGGGTGCACAGGGTAAGTTGAATACAATGAAAATGGAGCAACCCAATGGGAAACAAATGCAGTATGACCATACCTGGGATATTGCAGAAATGACTTTAAAGCCGGGCGATGAATTGGTTTACTACTTCGAAGTATTTGACAACGACGGAATTAATGGGAGCAAATCTGCGCGTACTAATTTGATGAATTTCAAAGTGCCTACGGTAGAAGAATTTGAAGAGAAAGAAGACAAAAACAATGAAGAGATTAAGAAAGATTTGAAGAAAGCGGCGGAAGAAACGAAGAAGATCAAGCAGGATATGAAAAAACTGCAAGAAAAGTTAATGCAAGAGAAAGAGGTCGATTGGCAAACGCGAAAGGAGCTTGAAAAACTATTGGAGCGACAAAAAGAACTAGAGCAGCAAATCAAAGAAGCTAAAGAAAAGTTTGAAGAGAATCTCAAAAATCAGAATGAGTTCTCAGAAACGAAAGAAGAGTTGAAAGAAAAACAAGAACAAGTCCAAGAACTTTTTGAGGAGTTGATGAATGATGAGATGAAGGAATTAATGGAAAAAATCGAAGAGCTGTTACAGGATTTGGAAAAAGAAGAAGCACTCGATATGATGGAGGAAATGGAATTCAACGACGAAGAATTGGAGATGGAATTGGATCGTATGTTGGAATTATTTAAACAATTAGAAGTTGAGAAAGAAGTACAGGATCAAATAGAAAAATTGGAAGAGCTCGCAAAAGAGCAGGAGGAGTTGAGTGAGAAAACGGAGAAGAAAGAAGATTCACAAGAAAATCTCGAGAAAAAACAAGAAGAGATTCAGAAAGAAGTTGAGAAGTTGAAAGAAGAGATGAAAGAAACGGAAAAGAAGAACGAGGAATTGGAAAGACCTAATGACTTGGGAGAAGAGGAGGAGAAGCAAGAGGAAATGGAAGACATCCAGAAAGACATGCAGGATAGTCAAGAGCAGATGGAAAAGCAAGAAAATAAAAAAGCATCCAAATCGCAGAAAAAAGCGGCGCAGAAAATGCAAGAAATGGCAAACAAGCTTTCCATGAAAATGAAGTCTTCCGAGATGGAACAAATGGAAGAAGATATGGATGCATTACGTCAGTTGTTAGAAAACTTAGTTGGTCTTTCTTTTGATCAAGAAGCATTAATTAAAGACTTATCGAAAATCAACGTAACCACTCCCCGTTATGTGGAATTGGTACAAGAACAATACAAATTAAAAGATGATTTCAAATTAGTCGAAGATAGCTTGCAAGCCTTGAGTCAGCGTGTATTTCAGATTGAAGCTTTCGTAACGGAGAAAGTAACCGATATCAAATCGAACATCCGTGAAAGTTTGGAAGAGTTAGAAGAAAGAAGAAAACCTAACGCTGCAGGACATCAGCAACGCGCCATGAAAAATGTAAATGATTTGGCCTTGATGTTAAATGAAGTAATGGACCAAATGCAACAGCAAATGTCAAGCATGATGCAGGGAAGTCAAATGTGTACCAAACCTGGAGGAAAAGGATCGAGCGGTAATGTCCCCATGGACAAGATTGGGCAAGGGCAACAGGAATTGAATAAGCAGATGGAACAGATGAAGGAAGGTTTGAAAAATGGAAAAGGGGGAATGAGTAAAGAATTTGCGGAGATGGCTAAAAAGCAATCTGCCCTGCGCAAGGCTTTACGAGAATTGCAGCAACAAAAGCAAGAACAAGGAAAGGGTGGTTCGGATGGATTGCAGCAGATTTTGGATGAAATGAATAAAACGGAAATTGATTTAGTCAATAAGCGTTTAAATAATGAAACGCTTAAACGACAAAAAGATATTGAAACAAGATTACTCGAGGCAGAAAAAGCAGAAAGGGAAAGAGAGTACGATAACAAACGTAAAGCGGAGGTAGCTTCTGAAAAAGATCGAAAAATGCCACCAAAATTAGAGGAATACATTAAAAAGCGACAAGCAGAGATTGAAATGTACCGAAGTGTGTCTCCTGCTTTGAAGCCTTATTATAAATTTTTGGTAGAGGAATACTTTAAAACTTTGAAAAAACAGTGATTTTTAGAGGAAAAATGAATCTTTTGCTATCTTTTTTCGTAAAATAGCTAGACGTAACCATTTTTTATCTTTGTATTAAAGTATTTTATCTTGATATTAGACGAATTTCAGTTACTTGAAATGAGTAAACAACGTAACATGTTAACACTTACCTCAAGCCCCGATAACGTTGCTAACGTTGAACCCTTTGTGGAAAAGTTAGTAGCCGAATACCAAATCAGTCCTGATGTTTATGGTAATATTCTCATTAGCCTTACCGAAGCCGTAACCAATGCAATTATACACGGTAACAACAATGATGCGACAAAATTGGTCATGGTGAATCTAAAGAAGCTAAAAAATAAACTAGCTTTTTATATTACAGACGAAGGTAATGGTTTTGATTTTGCCAATCTTCCCGATCCAACTGCTCCAGAAAATCTACTCAAAATTGGCGGTCGTGGTGTTTTTTTGATGCGACAGCTCTCCGATAAAGTTTCTTTTTCAAATAATGGTAGTACAGTAGAAATTTATTTCAACATATGATACCTGATTTTCCTAATCTCGAGGAAACTGATAAAATTGAGTTTTTTGCGGAGCATATTGACTTCCAAATACAAGAGGAAGCAGGTATTCAACAATGGATATCAAAAGTGATTGAAATTGAGGACTTCCAATTGACAAAACTTAGTTTCATTTTTTGCTCCGACGAGTATCTTCACGAAATCAATCTCAAGCATTTAAATCACGACACCTATACTGATATTATTACTTTTCCTTATTCGGAAGTAAAGATTGAGGGAGATATTTTTATTAGCATCGACCGAGTAAAAGAAAACGCAAAACAGTTTAAGACAAGTTTTGAAGATGAATTTTGTCGAGTCGTTATTCACGGTGTTTTACACTTATGTGGCTACAGAGATAAAACGCCCGCTGAAAAAGCATTAATGAGAGCTAAAGAAGAGGATTGCCTCGCCCTAAGGAAGCAATCTTTTATTTCTTAAAAAAAACTCAAACTCCATTCTCTGCCTCCATGGCAAAATAAAACCTGATCTCTAGCTAAACTTCTTCCCCTTTAACTTCCTCTATCCTATGATAAAAAATAGCGGCAGATTTTCATACACATTGAAGTTGTTTTCGAATTTTTGAAGCACTTCATTGCTATTGATTTATAAAAACAGTAAATAGCAAAAGTTTTATGGGCTAATCTGTTTTTTTGCACAGTTTTTGCCTTACAATCAATAGGTTTTATATTATATAAATAAATAATAAATTTGTCCCAAAAATATGAAAGTATTGAAGTTTGGTGGCTCTTCCGTAGCTCAACCAGAACGCATTAAAGGCATTGTAGAAATACTAAAAGGATACTATTCCCAAGGTGAAAAGTTTACGGTCGTTTTTTCTGCCCTTGGTGGAACCACGGATTTGCTAATTAAGATGAGTAGTTTGGCGGCGAAAGGAGATAAAAGCTATGATCTACTTTTTGAGCAATTCAGTAAACGCCATATTGATAGCGCAAAAGCATTGATTAGTCCTGAATTATTGCCTAGTGTATTAGCAGAAATTTCAGAAAATCACGAAACACTCAAAAGCTTATTGCACGGAATTTTTCTCGTAAGAGAAGCCTCTAGGCGGACGTTAGATTACGTTTTGAGTTTTGGGGAACGCAACTCTTGCTATCTCATTGCAAAAGTATTGCAAACGGCAGGTATTAACGCTGCGTACCTTGATGCAAGAAAAATCATCAAAACAGACAAAAATTTTAGTGGGGCAAAAGTAGACTTCGCTTTAACCTATAAAAAAATAAAAGCCTATTATCAAGAACATCCCGAAGTGCAAGTAGTTACCGGATTCATTGGTTCTGCTCGAGGAGGATTGACGACAACCTTAGGTCGTGGTGGTTCTGACTATACAGCGTCCTTATTAGCCGCAGGACTAAAAGCGGAGCAAATCGAAATCTGGACGGATGTCGATGGTGTACTTACTGCGGATCCTCGAAAGGTAAAGAAAGCATTTACGATTCCAAGCATGACTTATGCGGAAGCGATGGAGATGTCGCATTTTGGTGCTAAAGTGATTTACCCACCAACGTTGCAACCAGCCTTAGAGAAAAATATTCCCATTTCAATTAAAAATACTTTTAAGCCAGATTTTGAAGGAACTTATATATCTGATAAAAGTGATCCCAACGGTCATGCGGTTAAAGGAATTTCTTCTATTGGTGATATTGCCTTATTGTCTTTGCAGGGAAGTGGGCTCTTTGGTGTGCCAGGGATTGCCGCGAGATTATTTAATGCGCTAGCGTTGGCGAATATCAATGTAATTTTAATTACCCAAGGATCATCGGAGTCCTCCATTAGTTTTGCCATTCAGCCTCAATTTGCCAAAAAGGCAAAAAAGAAAATAGATAGTACTTTTGAATTTGAAATGCAAAGTGGAGTTGTTGATCCTGTAATCGTTGAAGAAGACCTAGCCGTTATTGCCATCATTGGAGAGAATATGCGTTATCGACCGGGGATTTCTGGTCGCCTCTTTCAATCCTTAGGTAAAAATGGGATTAACGTAGCCGCGATTGCACAAGGTTCTTCGGAGCTCAACGTATCCGTGGTGATTCCTATGGAAGATGAAAGTAAAGCTTTGAATGCCTTACACCAAGGCTTCTTTTTGTCTGACACCAAAGAAATCAACGTATTCATGGTAGGAACAGGATTGATTGGTAGTACATTGATTAAACAAATCCAGCGTCACGCTGCACATCTCAAAGAGAATAGCGCTTTAGAAATAAAAGTAGTCGGTTTGGCTAATAGCCGAAAAATGCAATTCAATAATGATGGAATTGATTTGGAAGATTGGATGCCAAAACTTTTAGCTTCGGAAACGCCCATGAACATTGCACGTTTTGTGGAAGAAATGAAAGAAAGAAATTTATCGAATAGTATTTTTGTAGATAACACTGCCAATGAGCAGATCGCCGAATATTACGAATCAATTTTAGGGGCTAGTATTTCCATTTCTACGCCCAATAAAATTGCCACTTCTTCCTCTTATCTTCGCTACCAGCGTTTAAAAAATATTGCCGATCGAAATGGGGTTCAGTTTTTATACGAAACGAATGTCGGAGCGGGTTTACCCGTAATTTCTACCTTACGGGATTTGATGAATAGTGGCGACCGGATTATTAAGATTGAAGGTGTGCTTTCTGGTTCTCTCTCTTATATTTTTAATTCTTTTGAATCGGCAGATAACCCTTTCAGCGCTATTGTAAAGGAGGCAAAAACTTTAGGTTATACAGAACCTGATCCTAGAATTGATTTGAACGGCGTTGATATCCGACGGAAATTAGTCATTTTAGCGCGGGAAACTGGACTAGCCATAGAACCTACAGATGTAAGCGTGGAGCATATACTTCCACAAGCTTGTCAAGATGCCGAGTCTATTGAAGATTTCTTTGTGGCAATTGCTGAAGCTGATGCACATTTTGAATCGCTACGGTTACAAGCAGCGCAGGAAAATGGCCGCTTACGAATGATTGCAACGCTAGAAGATAATAAAGCTACGATTTCGCTTAAAACGGTTGACCCATTAGATCCTTTCTATACTTTAGATGGTAGCGATAATATGATTGTATTTACGACCGATCGCTACAAAGATCGTCCTTTAGTCGTAAGAGGACCTGGTGCAGGAGCAGAAGTTACGGCAGCTGGTATTTTTGCTGAAATTATTACAATTGGTAATATGGTGTAAAGTATTACTACTAAAATTTATATTTTTTATTTATATACTATTATGAGTCTTGGAATTAAAGTTTTTGCCCCTGCATCCGTAGCCAATGTTGCTTGCGGATATGACATTTTGGGATTTGCGTTAGAGCATCCCGGAGACGAAATCATTGCAACATTTGTTGACACACCAGGTTTAAAAATCACTAAGATTACTGGTGATCAAAAAAAGCTACCTTTAGCAATAGAAAGGAATACAGCTGGTTATGCTGCTTTAAAATTACTTGAACATTTAGGAGAAGCAGATCGAGGTATTGAATTTGAAATTCGTAAGAAAATGCCTTTCGGTAGTGGATTAGGTTCTAGTGCCGCTAGCGCGGTAGCAGGCGTAATGGCAATTAATGCTTTATACAAGCTGCCTTTAACAAAAGCGGAATTACTACCATTTGCTGTTTTAGGAGAACAAATTGCGGATGGTGCTTACCATGCTGATAATGTAGGACCTTCACTTTTAGGTGGGATGCAATTGATACGGGATAATGCGAGTTTAGATATTCACCGTTTGCATTTACCGAAAGGCTTATATGCTACTGTCATTCATCCTCATATTCAAATTTTGACGAAAGATTCTAGGGCAATTTTAAAGGATACGGTAAGCTTAACGCAAGCCGTACAACAAACAGGAAATATTGCAGGTTTGATTATTGGTTTATACAACTCTGATTTAGACCTTATTCAACGCTCTTTACAAGATGTGATGATAGAACCGCAGCGAGCAAAGTTAATTCCAGGTTTCTATGAAGTGAAGGCAGCAGCACTTGAAAATGGTGCATTAGGCTGTAGTATTTCTGGAGCAGGACCTTCCATTTTTGCATTGAGTGCCAACAGCAATCTAGCAGAGAATATAGGTGTAGCCATGCAACGTATATTTACTGATCTGAAAATAGAAAGTCAATTATTTATCTCAAAGATTAACCAAGAAGGAGCCATAGTTGTGTAAACAACTTTTTCCTGTACGCTATCTCATTAAAATATACATTTCATGCGTTTATATAGCACAAAGAATACTACAAAATTTGTCTCGCTAAAAGAAGCAGTTTTTAAGGGTTTACCCGAAGATAATGGTCTTTATATGCCTGAGCACATTCCTCAATTACCGGAGTATTTCTTTAAGCAGCTCCAAGATTATTCTTTTCCTGAATTAGCCTTTGAAGTATCTAAGGTACTCTTACAAGGTGCCTTACCAGAGGATAAGCTTAAAAGCATTATTGAATCTTCCATTAACTTTCCTGCGCCTCTGAAAACTTTAGCCGCAGATTTACACATTTTAGAACTCTTTCATGGTCCTTCCCTAGCCTTCAAGGATTTTGGTGCCCGATTCATGTCTCAACTAATGAGTCATTTTAATGAAGATAATAAGCAAGAACTAATTATTCTCGTCGCTACTTCTGGAGACACTGGTGGTGCTGTTGCCGCAGGTTTTTATGATACACCTGGTATTGAAGTCGTAATCCTTTATCCGAGTGGTAAAGTGAGTATGTTACAAGAGAAGCAATTAACTACCTTGGGGAAAAATATTCGTGCCATTGAAGTTAATGGAACCTTTGATGACTGTCAAGCTTTAGTAAAACAATCTTTTTTAGACCAAGCGCTATGCAAGCAACTTCGGCTTAGTTCCGCTAACTCTATTAATATTGCACGATTAATTCCTCAATCCTTCTATTACTTTGAAGCAGTAAAGCAGTTAACGGATCCTTCTAAGCCTGTTGTATTTTCCATTCCTAGTGGAAACTTTGGAAACCTTACTGCGGGATTAATCGCTAAGAAGATGGGCTTACCTGTTCACCAATTCATTGCGGCGACCAATGCAAATAATGTAGTTCCCACCTATCTTAATACTGGTACTTATACACCTCGTCCGTCTGTTCGTACGATATCTAATGCAATGGATGTGGGAAATCCATCAAACTTTGCACGAATGGATGAATTCTATTGTTCCACGTGGAACAATATGACTAAAGATATCACAGGGTTTTCTTATACAGATGAAGAAACTAGAGCTGCTGTACAAGAAATATATGAACAATACGACTACTTAATCGACCCTCATGGTGCCGTTGGATACCTCGCGTTACAAGCTTATACAATCAAAAACCCCAATATTCAAGGAATAGTATTAGAAACTGCGCATCCTGCTAAATTCAAAAAAGACATGGAAGGCATCTTAAATAAGACAATTCCTATTCCTGAGCGGTTAGCAATTCTAGCAGACAAACAAAAAGAAGCACATTATCTTGACCCTGATTACGATCAATTTAAGCGTTGGTTGCTCAATAATTATTAAAGATCATTGAAGTTAACCATTATAAATAGCCAAGTAGCATTAATACTACTTGGCTATTTTGTTTTACATTTGTTCGATTTTTTGAGTTTCCTCTACTACTTTAATCTTACTTATCTGATAGAATGTTCCATGTGGAACATTAATAGGCATAGTATAGAATGATAAGGTTCTATCCTATTCGACAAAACTTAAAGTTGTAAGTGATAGACTCAATAAGCTTTTCTAGAACTAAGCTTGGTTGATTGTTCCACGTGGAACAATTATAAAGGCAAATAAAACAGGTTCTTTGTGAAAACTAAATAATCTTATAAGATCAACATTCTCTGAAATGTAACTCTTAAGTAATATTAATATCTCAGATAAATCTAGTTTGACTGTTCCACGTGGAACAATCAAACTAGATAAACATAAAAATTTATAAACTCTTAGGTGTATTGAGTGGATGCAAACTCTACTTTTAGTAAACTTTTCTTCTTTCAACCCAATACTATTGTTCCATATGGAACAATAGTAAGAACAAATAAAAGCTTAATCCTTACTAGAATTATAAGCTATTATAAGCTTCTCTTCTAATACTTCATCCTTTCTCCCCTCTTTGTAATACTCTTTTCCTAATAAATAAAGTATCAATGTTCCACGTGGAACATTATTGAAACTAACTATAGTGATGATATTAGGGGAAATATATAAAGTCCACCCTTATTCATTGCTTAAAGCTTGCATGAACTACCTATTATAATTGATATCATTCTTAAGTAATGACTCTTTGTTCCACGTGGAACAATTTATAAGATAAAGAAAGAAGACTTTATATAAGCATAAACAAATAAATAGTCTCCTACTCCAACATATTTTAGTACCTAAATTTATTTATGCTAAGAGTCATTTGTTCCACGTGGAACAGTGTGTAGGAAAAACTTAGATAGGAAAAATACTATTGAGGAAATTCTTGTCTTTCTTTGTCAGTTTATTGATCTGAATTAAATTTCCAGTAAATGTTCCACGTGGAACAATCGTAATATAGTATTGGGAATAACACAAGAACTAAAAGTGCTTCATTCAAATTCTACCCTAACTAACTTGGATCATTATAATTAGCAATAGCAGCTATTCTAGTAATGTTCAGCTCCATAAAAAAATTATAGAAGATTGACAAACTAGTTAAGTACTAAATAGTAGTTCTACCTTTACTCAATATTTGTACAATCAACAAGACAACCAAACCAAACTAAACTAATCCTTGACTATTGTTCCACGTGGAACATACGAGTTGGATAAATTTTACTTTCTTTATTCATTCCACTGATCAGTTGAGCAAATAAACTCCAGTTAATTCAAAGAATATTTATAAAGCACAAAGAATTTAATTGAACTGAATACGAGCTTGGGTAACATTCTTTAAGCATAGAGTTAGGTTCCAAAGAGCTTTTTACAAAGAATAAAAACCTGTACAAGTATGAACAATACCTTAATGTTCCACGTGGAACACTGAAAGTATTTTGAAATTAGATAATAAATAGAATTAAAACTTTTTACCCCATATCGTTGTAAGATAAGTTTATAGGATCTTGAGAAAGAGTTAAGGTTACGCGGCAAAGATTAGGAAATGGAATTACTAAAGTCATAAAGTAAGTTTGTAAGGGTTTAGCCTAAAAATGAAGTGAGTCAAGTGGCAACGAATATGATTCGAAGGTTTTTTTATTATACATTGATACAAACTAAATCACTTATTAATTTGTATCATTTTTTATATAATCTCTTCGTTGCTCAAATTTTACTTAGCAAAGGTTAACCCCCTTTTCGTGTCTTGATTCTGTACAAAATCTTACACAATTTAGTGGTAATACAATTTTGACTTAATGATTATCTAATAGAGGAAAATAACAAGGCTAGTTTCTGGTCTATATTTATACTCTTCCTATCAAAGCATAGTATACATAAATAAACGCCTCTTCTTTCTAATTTCAAGGTTTTACGAATAATTATAGCCTACCCTAAAGTTTTATTCAGTCCGTTTAAATTTCTAATTATAAAGAGCATTTTATAATTTTCACAACAAAATTAAATCACCGCTAAATCACCGCTAAATCAAGTATGCAGCAAGTTTAAGCAAGCAGATAGAACAGATAGTTTTTTTGCAAAAAAACTATCTGTTTGAAGATTTAAAAATTTGGTGAAAAATAGTTGCGAAACCTCAATTATAGGTCATCCGTTTTGAACGGTTAAAATCATCAATCTTGAACGCTTTTATTTATTCCGCAATAGGAATGGAATATGTAGTTTTTGAACGATAATAAAATAGAAGTTCTACTACGATAGATCAAATAACAGTTTATCAATTTGCCAACAAAAATTGTATTGCTAATTCCGATTACTGATAAAAACAAAAAGCTACTACTATTTTAGAATAGCAGTAGCTTTTAATATATTAAATATAATTAATATATGTTATTCTTGATTACTTTTCGCCGTAACACTAACTAGGAATTCTTCTAAGATGCTATTGAATTCCGCCGGTTTTTCCATCATCGGTGCATGACCACACTTTTCTACAAAAACCAGTTTAGAGCCTTCAATGAGTTCATTGAATTTTTCTCCGACGAAAGCAGGAGTTACGGTATCTTCTCTTCCCCAGATCAAAAGCGTTGGTACTTTGATTTGATGGAGTTTATCGCTAAGATTATGACGAACCGCAGATTTGGCAGTCGCCACAATGCGAATCGCTTTATTACGATCATTAACAATATCAAAGATTTCATCCACTAATTCTTTAGTCGCTACCTTGGGATCATAAAAAGTATCTTCCGCTTTTTGCTTCATATACTCATAATTCCCGCGCTTCGGAAATGTAGATCCCATTGCACTTTCAAACAAACCTGAGCTTCCCGTCAAGATAACAGCGTTTACCTTATCAGGATGCGCTAAAACGTAAAGCAAGCTAATATGACCACCTAGTGAGTTTCCTAAGACATTGACGTTCTCGCAGCCTTTCATCTCTACAAAATCAGCTACATGGTCGACTAGTCCACCAACGGAGACTTTACGGATGGGAAGTTCAAAAATGGGCAACAGCGGTACGAGTACCTTATAATCCTTAGAGAAGTGATCTATAATGCCTTGAAAGTTACTCAAAGCTCCGAAAAGACCGTGTAAGAGTAATAAATGTTCCCCCTTACCTTCAGATTCGATGTAACGAAAATTGCCTTCTTCTTTTATATCGTATTTCATTAGAGATATTTGTTTGCTGCAAAAGTAGAGAAATATTTGCTCTCCGCACAATCAGTTATCATGGAAGTTGCTTTAAAACTCTAAATATATGCTTACAATGACCTTTTTCTTTACGCTTTTCTCTTTTTAAGCTGCAAGCTCAAAAAAGAAAATAATGGTAAAATGCTTCTATATTCAGGATTGAAGGAGATCGAATAGCCTAAATAATTATCTTATCCTTGGATTTTAAGTACCAAGGTAAATTCAATCCTACAATTTTAGTAATTTCAGTATTCTTTCAAACGAAAAAATGTGCTAAACATTTTCAAGCAATCTCCTTTTATAAAATCATTTGCTTGTTTAACAAAGAACAATAGCTGCAAAACTATTAATGTACAAATCAACTGTAATGATTCAATATCACCATACTACATTTGCGTGGAGCAATTACATTCCAATCATTGAAGATATTGTTCAGTCTAACAATTTACACAAAATACTTGAGATTGGTGGTGGCGCGAATCCAGTACTTTCAAAAAAATTTGTCCAACAAGCGAAAATAGAATATACCGTTAATGATATTGATGCCGCAGAACTGGCAAAAATGAAAACATCTTTTCCTACAGATCAGACGAATTTTGCAACGGCTGATTTTAAAATGAAAACTAGCTATGATTTTATTTTTAGCAAAATGGTAATGGAACACGTAGAAGCGGCGACTCTATTTCATCGAAATATATTTCAATCGCTACGACCTGGTGGATACGCTTTTCATTTTTTTCCTTGCTTGGGTACCCTACCGTTATTGGCTAACTATTACTTGAAAGAAAGCTTTGCTAGAAAAATATTGCCTTTCTTTCAAAATCGAAACCTGAACCAGCACGATAAGTTTCCTGCATTTTATCGCTGGTGTGAAGGACCTACGCCAAAAAATATCAACCGTTTTGAAAAGCTGGGATTCAAAGTCAAAGCTTACTACGGGTTTTATGGACACCAATATTACAAAGTAATCCCACCACTCCATTTTTTAGAACAATTGAAAGCTAAATGGCTACTCAAATACCCGCAAGCGAAGCTGTGTGTAAATGCTTTTGTTATCTTAAAAAAGCCCAATAAGTAGGTTATAAAATATTTATCAGAACAAACAAAAATATCCAGATAATTGTTAATAAACTATAGTTACTAACATGGTTACCAACAGTTATTAAGCAAGCTTACGAGTAAGCAAATAGTTAACAAATAAGGAGAAGGAAAGTAGTGCTAAAGCACCTGCTTGGTGCAGTACTCCTAAGCCTACAGGAATACTACCTTTGCAACTAACTAAAGTGAATACTCCCAATAAAAACTGAATTATTAACATGATTACTAACAAATAAACTGATCTTTTAAACACTATGTTAGTAAACTGTGAAGAAGCGATTTTAAGAAAGTATAAAATCATGATTGTCAATATATATGCGGTAGTTCGGTGCAATGTTTGGATGAGGGCAGGCATAAAGGTATTTGTGTCGTAATTAACAATGTTATCCACATTCCACTCTTGTGCGTGTAAAACAATTGCGGGGATAACTTCTCCATTCATATCCGGCCAAGTAGGATAAAATAATCCAGCTTTGATTCCGGACATAATTCCACCAAGTATAATTTGTATGCTGACAACCGCTGTAATACCAATCGACCAGTTTTTCAACATCGAATTGTTGGTAACTCTTACTTTAGGTTTAAAAACTTTGAATACGGTCCAGAGCAAATAGGAATAAAGTAGAAAAGCTAAGGACAAATGTCCCGTAAGTTTGTACGCATTCACCCAAGGTCGCTCGACGAGCCCACTTGCCACCATAATCCACCCAAAAGACGCCACAATTCCAGCGAGTAGAATGACGATACCTAATCGCCTTACAAGCGGCTTAGGAAGCCACCCACGCTTCAAAAAGAAGAAAAAGGGCAGTGCGAAGACAAAACCCATGCTACGCGCCCACAAGCGATGAAAATACTCCCAGAAGTAAATAAATTTGAATTCACTCATCGACATTCCGTCGTTGATCTTCTTGTACTGCGGAGTTTCTTTGTACAGATCGAAGGCTTCCTCCCAAGCAGCGCCACTCGTCGGCGGTAAGGTTCCGATGACAATCTCCCACTTGGTGATCGACAAGCCTGATCCTGTCAAGCGAGTAATCCCTCCAATCACAACTTGCATGACAACCATGAATAAACCCACACACAACCAAAATTTGACCCATTTATGAATTCCGACGTACGCAGAAGACGTCGCAACGCCTATTGATTTGGACATAGTTTTTTTTTATTCCAGTTCCTAATAATTCTAAGACAAATTTAAATTCTTTTTCGCAATCTTTTGTTTGAGTTTTGTCATGAGTTATATTAATAATTAATTATAATTTTTTCTTTTTCCTTATCATCATTAGTGCTGTTAGTTTGTGTATAGATTTTTTACTTTTTGTTACGTTTTTTCATTCTTAATAAATTGGACTCCTTCATTCACACTAACTCAACACTCTAATACGCTGACTATTAACAAATTAATCTATTTCTAAACATCCTGTGGATAAGTTTTACACTGGAAAGAAAAAAGAAAACTGAAAATTAACATCTCAAAATTAATGTCGATAACTAGGCCTTAGTTTAACAAAAATTGGATGGTATTAAGTTATAATATATCTTTAAATTTCATATTCTTAGTAAGGGTTGATAACTTTGAGCTTATCCACTTGTTTATCCACAATTACTGTGGAAAAGGCCTTTTTGTAAACAACTGATAACTATCGAGTTATAAAAACTCAAAAAAAGGAGTGTGGATAATATTTTTCTATTGATTTTTGTTAATTTGGTTAGAAATTGGCTTTCAAGGCTAAATTTGATTTTTTTAAGATAAGTACACTATTATATAGTACAACATATATAGTACAACATATATAGTACAACAAAAACTACTTATTTAAACCTAAACAGTAAACTAGTATGTGTGGTCGATTTTCATTCGTTGCTCCTAAAGAGAAAATTGAACAGCAATTCAAGGTAACTCTACCCGACAGTCTGCAGTTGAATTATAATATTGCACCAACGCAAGCTAGTTACGTGATTAGTAACGATGCTCCCAAAAAATTGCAAAAAATGTATTGGGGCTTAGTTCCGTATTGGTCTAATGAGGGCACACTCTCTGGAAAATTAATAAACGCACGCAAAGAAAATATTGGTTCCAAACCATCCTTTCGAATTCCCATTAGAGAAAGAAGATGTTTAGTGCTTGCCGATAGTTTTTATGAATGGAAACGGGTGGGTCAACGAAAACTTCCCTATCGAATTTTATTACAATCTGGAAATTTGATGGCTTTCGCCGGAATTTGGGATATCTGGACGGGATCGGATAACAGAAGCATTAAGACTTTTTCGATTATTACCACCAAACCCAATCAGGAAGTCAGTGCGGTACATAGCAGAATGCCCGTCATTTTAGCAGACACGACTGCACAAGAAAAATGGTTATCCGCTATTTCTCTTTCTGAAAGTGTAGATATGCTTAATACTTTAGAGGACGATCAATTAAAATTGTACCGAGTAAGCGAAAAATTGAATACGGTTAAATCTAATGATTTAGAACTTCATAAAGAAGTTCCAGAATTACCTAGTTTATTTTAAAAATGAGAGTAGTTATTCAAAGAGTAAAGCACGCCTCCGTAACCATCAATGAGCAGGTCAAATCTAAGATTGGAAAAGGATTATTAATTTTATTGGGCATCGAAACGGAAGATACCTCCGAAGATATCGAGTGGCTATGTGGAAAAATTGCTAAGCTCCGAATTTTCAACGATGAAAATGGGGTAATGAATGATTCCGTCCAACAAGCCAATGGAGAAATTATTGTTGTCAGTCAATTTACACTACACGCCAGTACCAAAAAAGGAAATCGACCTTCTTACCTCAAAGCTGCCAGACCAGATTTTGCAATTCCAATGTATGAGCAATTCGTTGAAACATTAGCCCGAACAGCAGCAAGAAAAGTTTTGACTGGAGAATTTGGAGCGGATATGAAAGTCGACTTGCTAAATGATGGTCCCGTAACCATTATTATAGATAGCAAAAATCGAGAATAAATTTGTCTGCGAAGAATAAACATTCCCTGGGCAGAACTGTTATTTTTTCCAAGTACCTTTTATTGGTCTAAATTTATTGGTTTAGAATTTCAAAAAAATTAGAAATAAAATATGACACTGCAAGAAGCACAAGGAGCTGTTGATCAATGGATCAATGAAGTAGGCATTCGCTATTATAATGAATTGACGAATACTGCAATTTTGTCGGAAGAAGTTGGCGAAGTTGCGAGTCTGATGGCTAGAATTTATGGGGAGCAATCTTTTAAAACGAAAGAAAAAGAAGCAACGGCAAAGTCAGACTTAGCGGGAGAAATGGCAGACGTATTATTTGTATTGATTTGTTTAGCCAACCAAACGGGGGTAGACTTGAGTACGGCACTTGCCGATAATTTAAAAAAGAAAGCCATTCGTGATGCGGATCGCCACGCCAATAATGAAAAATTGAAATAATTTTATTCTTTGGGAGCTGGTGGATTTTTTTCTATTCTTGATTTTTTCATCAATTCAATTAATTCTTCTGTTGTTTGAGTCGTCTCAACTTTGTCTACAGGAGTGATATTTTCTACAATACTTTCTACCGGATTTTCCGTCGAAGCAGGCAGGGAATTTTTGAAAGGAGAATTTGAGCGATGCAATTTGATGAGCTTAAAAGCAAAGTAACCGCTGATGACTAAAGTTAAGGTGGCAAAAAGCATTAACCATTCGTAGTATTCTTGTAAAATAAAAAAATCATAAATGCCGTGTATAATTACTGCTCCTCCAAATCCGGTGGCGATTAATTGGTATTGTCGATTTTTATCAAATTTGGCTAGGCCAACGTAATATCCCATAATTACAGCAAAAACTGCGTGCGCCGGAACCGCCGTAAACGATCGCAAAAAAGTAGTAGGTAATCCAAAAAGATTCGCATAAATCACATTTTCCACCGTCGCAAATCCCATGGCAATGACAACTGAATATACAATTCCATCAAGCGGCTCATTAAAAACTTTTTGCTGATAAGGATACAACATCAAGACGGCAAACTTAACTAATTCTTCACTAAAAGCAACGACTAAAAAAGACGAAACCAATAGTAAACCAATGTTTTTTGTTTCGTCAATACCATAATTTGCCGCCATCGTTTCAAGTTGCAAGGCTGGAAAAGTGATGACCATTCCCAATACAAAACAAATTCCGAGTACCAATACCGGTTCCTTTTCATATTTATCAAGCCGATAAATGAGATAGCACAACAATAATCCGGGTAAAATGGCTAAAAGCATTAATAAAGCATACATATTATTTACTTATAGGAGTGTTATGGTGGTAAATGCATTTGAGCGTGATTACCAGGCTCAGCCTAATATGACAAGAAACATATTTTTTTCGATTTCTAGCGGTTTCTTGATTGTTATTCCATAAAAAAAGCAGGAAATGGACTCAATTACCATTTTCCTGCTTCTTTTCAATAGTTCCTAACATTTTAGCTGTTGAGAACTCGCCGAATTGTTGATATCTTTTGTCTTAGTACTTATAACGTAAAATTACTTAGTAAAAATAGAAATTATTAATGCCAACGCCCGCAGTGATTTCTTTCTGTAAAGTCCCCATTCTATTATAAAGAAAAGCTTTTCCTTGTTGTTGAAAAAAGCCTGATTCTCCGATCCAAATATTTCCTGAATTTGGATCGACGCGCATTCCATATAAATCTCTTCCCGCTGCTGAAATTAAATTAGTGGGTGTAAAATCAGTTGTAGCAATGGGAAGACAAAAAATATCTTTGCGTAAATAGTACAAAGTATCTTTCGTAGGATTAATGCTTAAAACTTGTCGATTACTTACCGTAAAATTGGTAAAGGGAAAAGTTTTTTCTACACTAAGACTCGTAGGATCAATTTGGTATAATCCACCAAAATTGCCTGTGTTTTGATGTCCTTCACAAAGCACCCAAAGTTTGTCATTTTTATCTTTTTGTATACTGAGCGGACTTTTTCCCACGCTAATGCTATCAACTAATTGATCATTAGCAACATCGATAACATAAACTTTATCCGTTGCCGCTTGGTCATAAAAACTAGGGTTCGTGACAAAAACTTTTCCATCATGCAATAACATTTCTTCGGACCAACCTTTAAAATAAATACTATCTACTTTTGTATTGCTTTGTAAATCCAGTACAAAAATCCAATCAGCATATAAATCACTAACGTAAGCTTTTTGCGGGGAAACGGGAAGTAAGTAGCGGGGCGCAACAAAAGGGCTAATTGTATTTTGCACTGTAAAATCTTCAACGTTGACCACTTCAATTTTATTAGAATTATTGAGTACCAAATAAGCCTTCTGTTCAAGGATTGCCATGCTCTGCAAAACATCTCCAAGCGAGCGTGCATTAGCATCTTGAAAAATTTTATTACGGATGTTTTTTGTAGCAAAATCGTAATAACTTACCGAAGCATTTCCCGCATTAAATCCACCTTCGTTGGAAATGAA
>JBGCFY010000162.1:0-6142 GCA_045110315.1 Saprospiraceae bacterium | reverse complement strand
AATTAGTTGTAAGCGCTTGGTTTTCAAGATGAAGCTCCATTTTTTTTTCGTAGCCATAGCTACGGGGAAAAAAATTAGCTGAAATATTGGAAATCAATGGCTTGCAAATAAATCATCTATCTATTTTAAAACAACTTCCTTTTATTAGTTCAATGCTTTTTTCTCCAAAATTTAAATTTTGATCAGATACTCCAATTTTTCTGGAGCGTTAGGAAAAAATGACCGACTATGGTTGTCTAACGCTCATTGCAAGGGGGTTGCGTTGCAAGGTTGAAATAAAAAAACAAATGTAAAAGATAAAATGAGCATATTCCGAACATTTTTTTTGTTTGAAACGTTTAACCTTCCTTTGATACTCCTAGTTACTCCTACGAAATCCAAACTAAGCTAAAATGAAATATAATTCTACTTTACTATTAACTTTTTGTTTCTTTTTTTTACTGTCGTTGACCTTATCTGCACAGCGACCGGGTGGTCCAGATGGTCCAAGAGGAGGAAAGGGAATGCTTAGGGGGAAAGTAATTGATGGGGAAACCGAAGAGCCGTTAAGTTATGCTACGATTTCTTTATTTTCGCAAAAAGATAGTGCTGTCGTCGCGGGAAATATAACGGATGACCTCGGTGCTTTTGAAATTGAAATACCAAGAGGTAAGCTTTACGCTAAAATAGAATTTATTGGTTATCAGGCGACTTATCTCAATGAGGTCCGCTTGGCGAAAGGAGAACGTACACTTGATTTGGGGGTAATTAAATTAGGTGTAAATTCTGCGTTGCTGGAAGAAGTAGAAGTAATCGCAGAAAAAAGTACGGTACAAATGTCTCTCGATAAAAGAGTATTTAATGTCGGAAAGGATTTGGCAAATACGGGTGGAAATGCGGCGGATATTCTTGATAATGTGCCAAGTGTCGCGGTAGATATAGAAGGTAATGTAAGTTTGAGAGGAAGTGAAGGGGTACAGATTTTAGTGGATGGAAAGCCTTCAGGTTTGGTTGGGATCAGTGGCTCGGGTGGTTTGCGTAATTTGCCTGCCAATTTGATTGAAAAAGTAGAAGTAATCACTAATCCATCCGCAAAATTTGAGGCAGAAGGTGCCGCAGGAATCATTAATATTGTACTCCGAAAAGAACAAAAAGCTGGTCTGAATGGTTCTTTCGATTTTACGGTAGGAGATCCGTCAATTTATGGTGCTTCCATTAACTTGAATTATCGGAAAGATAATTTCAA
Organism: Saprospiraceae bacterium; assembly: GCA_045110315.1. Lineage (GTDB taxonomy): Bacteria > Bacteroidota > Bacteroidia > Chitinophagales > Saprospiraceae > CALFBG01. The sequence goes on along the minus strand of JBGCFY010000162.1, from coordinate 4,917 downwards.
CTTTTTTACCAATCTTGGCGTTAATCATCGTAAAAATATTGGAGGTGGTTCTTCGTACCAAGAATTTTACCGAGGAAGTATTACCGAAATCGTTGAAACCGAACGTACGCACGAACGGGGAGGGTTGTCTGGAAGCTTGCGGTTTGGAGCAGATTATTACTTTAATCCAAAAAACATATTGACGACCTCTTTCTTGTATCGAATCGGAGACGAGGGTAATCTAGCAGAATTGCGCTACGGTGATTTTTTAAATAGCTTAGATAATCCCATTAGAAATAGTTTTCGGACCGACGAAGAAGTGGAGGAGGAGAGTAAACTGGAATATGCGATTACTTATAAAAAATTATTTAAGAAAAAAGGACATCAGCTTGAAGCCGATTTGCGGTTTCAAGATAATACCGAAAAAGAAAGTTCTGAATTTATCGAACGTTACTTTTTAGCAGATAATACGATTCCGAGTGGACCTAACGATTTGCAGCGTTCTGCCAACACAGAGGGAGAACGGCGCTTAATTGCAAAATTAGATTATACTTTGCCTTTACGGGGTAAAAACGAAAAATTCGAGACGGGTTTCCAAGGTTCTTTTCGAGATATTAAAAACGACTTTATCGTCGAGGAATATGAAGCAGAAGAATGGAGCGTCTACGATGGTTTGAGTAATAATTTCCGATACGAAGAAAATATCTACGCGGTTTATGCAACTTACGGCAACAAAATAAATAAGTTTTCTTATCAGCTTGGTGCTCGTTTAGAGTATTCCGATGTAACGACGGAGTTGTTGCAAACCAATGAGGTTAATCCACGGGAATACCTCAACTTTTTTCCGAGTGTTCACTTGACCTACGATTTGCCCAAAAGTAATGCGATCCAAGTGAGTTATAGTCGTCGATTGAAGCGACCTCGGTTTTGGTTTTTGAATCCATTTTTCACCTTGAGTGACAATCGAAATCGCTTCACTGGAAATCCAAATTTAGATCCTGAATTCACGGATTCCTACGAAATTGGTCACGTTAAATACTGGTCAAAAGGCTCGCTTGGTTCTGCCATTTTTTACCGGCATACGACTGGTGTCATGCAAAGAATCATTTTTGACGTTCAAGAAATTGACTCGCTCATCGTGAGCTTTCGCCGTCCCGAAAACTTAGCGACACAAGATGATATAGGGATCGAATTTAATTTTTCCTACGATCCTTTCAAATGGTGGAAATTAAGTGGAGATGTCAATTTTTTCCGTTCTATCACCGATGGCTCAAATATCAATTCTACTTTTACGGCGGATACTTATACAATGCGTGGAAGAATGACTTCTCGCACGACGATTTTAGAAACCGATGTTCAGTTGCGTTTTAATTACCGCGCCCCGCGAGAAACAACACAGGGGAGGAGGGAATCGATGTCGAGTTTAGATGTCGGAATCAGCCGAGATGTTTTCAAGAAAAAAGGAACCTTAACCTTAAGTGTTTCTGATTTGTTTCAGACGCGCCGTCGTCGGGGAACGACTATTACGGACACTTTATTTAAAGAAGAAGATTTTCAGTGGCGTGGTCGTACGGCTCGCTTGACGCTAAATTATCGCTTGAATCAGAAGAAAAAGCGTGGCGGTGGTAGAGGTGAAAGAGGTGGTGGCGATGGCGGCGATTTCTAAAAAATTAACCCTACTTTTTCGGAGTTGTACAAAAAATCAAACGTGAATCGGTTAAGGCTTGCCTGCGCAACGCAGCGGGATAGTCTTTGTGGGTAATCATTTGTAGAAAACTATCTTTAGTTGCATACGCTACAATTAAGACCTTATCCCATTCGAGTTGATCCGTTGGACCAATCAAAGTCATTTGTGCTGATCCGTAGAATAAGACTTTTGCGCCGGAGGCTTTGAAAAAAGGTAAAGCTGCTTTCATATATAAATCGTATTGCTGTACGCCGGTCAGCCCTGTTTCTGTCAAATCTTTGCGGAAGCGTAGGAGATTAAGCATTTGCAAAGGAGTATCAACTGGAAGCTTGGAAAAAGCAATGAACTGATCTTGATTGAAATCTAAATAAGTATTTTTCATTGGATGGTTTTAAGTATTAAACGAAAGTGATCATCTCTTCTGCTAAGTGGGGCAGCTCGTTAAAACTCATCAAATTAAATTGATTTTTAGAAAAAAGAAAACGACTAAAAGAAGTATTACGAATCGAGAAATTCATCGCCGCTACACGAGTTTCGTCGGAAACGCCTAATGCTTCCGCAGTGATGGCTGCAATTGTTCCTCCCGAGGTAAACGCCGCAATTGTTTCTCCTTTTCCCGTTTGTGCTAGGATTTCTTTCAAACTATCACTGACCACCGACCGAAATGTCGCCCAACTTTGTACCTCATCTACCTTAATTTTTCCCACGACCCATTCCTTCATGAAATACTGAAAAGCCAGTAAATTATTGCGACTTTTTAGTTGAGGATCATTTTTGATTTCAGCATACCAAGTTTGGATTTGTAGGTGTTTCTCGAGTAAGTCTGGCAAGGCAAGTCGCATCGCTTTGGGACCGACGTGTTCACGTAGCCCTTCCAAGGAAATAGCTTTTGGAAAAGCTAGACCTTGTTGTGCATAGCTTGCCGCCACAATTTCGAAACTATGTTTTTGTCGTTGCAATGGACCAACGAAGACGCGATCGAAGTTAACTTTTTTGCTGACGAGATGTTTGCCTAATTGTGCTGCTTGTTGTTCCCCTAAAGGAGATAATTGATCGTAATTATCCGAAAGGTAAGAAGCTTGGGCGTGGCGGAAAAAATAGAGTTGGCTCATGAAAATTGTAGGTGCTATAGGATGAAAGTTAGGCTATTGTTTTGAGTGCTAAAGAATTTTGAGTAAGATTTATTTTTTTTAACGCAGAGTCGAATCAATTTTACTATTGTTCTTCTTGTTGATGTTTTTGGTCTTTTCTTGATCATATTATGTCGGGATTATTTTGGTTGCTATGTTTATCGTTTAGTGGGAGTTGCATTTGTAAGCAAGGAAGAATTAGGATGTAAAATAAAGTTTGAATAAACATATATGATAAATAGTTTGAATTAGAACGGACACACCGGCTGCTTTGGGAGGGACCCAACCCAAGCCTCCGCCGCCCCGACTTTTTACCGTCGGGCATGGTTGATATACCCCTACCGTGCTTAGCTGCTCCTGCACCGCTAAACCACCAATTACAACACTGTCATTTTCCGGAATTGTACAGCTTGTACTAATAAGAGCCCGAGAACGTGAAAATTCCATAAAAAATCACTTATTATTTTTAATTTTTTTCGCCGCCTAGGAAATGAAGCAAATGAAAAAAAACGATTTCTCCTAAAGATTACCTTCGAGCGTTACTTCCAAGGTTAACGTCCGACCAAGATCAATAAGCTTATTTGCTTTTAAACCTTAAAACAAATTCTCAATTCGTTTTCGCTGAATCGCTTGCCAAGCCATCACACACAAAAACTGCGCGGCTTTATCCAACTGTGCAAAACGCTTATCCGTCGTCAAGCCTTTGTGGTAGCGATAATAAATTTGTTGCGCAATCACTGCCAGCTTAAATAATCCATAAACATAATAAAATACTAAATTCGAAATCGAACGCCCACTCTTTTGCGCGTAACGCTCCACCATTTCACTTCGACTCGGATTACCGGGCATCAAGGTCGGAGAAGGAATTCCCTGCGCGACCAACGGACCATCCGCCGCCATCGTCCAATACGCCATGGACGTTCCCAAATCCATCAAAGGATCGCCAAGCGTACACATTTCCCAATCTAAAACGGCACTGACCTTCGTCCAAGTATCATCGGCAAAGACAATATTATCATATTTGTAGTCATTGTGAATCAAACTAAAATCGTATTCCTTCGGCTGATTTGCGACCATCCATTCCATCACCTTGAACGCCTCCGGAACTTCCTGCGTCGATGCTTTGATATACTGCTTTCCCCAATTGCTAACCTGTCGGCCCACGTACCCTTCCGGTCGCCCCAAATCGCTCAATCCAATCTCCTCATAATCTACACCGTGCAATTCCACAAAAGTATCCAACCAGCTATCTGCAATCACCGGAAATTCCTCCGCTGAAATCGCCCGTTGTTTCGCTTCTCGCGTCGACAAAATAATCCCTTCCATCTTTTCCATCAAATAAAAAGAAGCCCCCATAATCGCCGGATCTTCATTATACGCATAGGCTTGTGGTGCTTTCTTAAAAGCTCGATGCAAGTTTGACAAAACCTTAAATTCCCTTCCCATATCGTGCCCTCGCTTAATCGCTCCAAATGGCGGTCGCCGCAAAACCATCTCTTTCCCTTCAATCTTTAATAGATAAGTCAAATTAGAAAATCCATTCGAAAACTGCGTCACTGACAATTCACTGTCGACTCGCTCAATCAATTGTTGTGCTTGTAAAAAAGCTTTGAGGGCATCTACGGGTAGTTCTTCTCCTGCACGTACTTGTTGTGGCATGTGGTTTATATTCTTAAGTCAAGAAAGTATGAAGATACATTTTTAAATAAAAATCGGATAGTTGGGTGGGGTTTTATTTGGGGAGATTTATTGGAAGAGCTGTGGGTGGGATGCTCGGAGGGATTTTTCTAGGGTGGGGTTTAGGTTTCTGCAGTTTTTTAAGGATGCTACTTGACTTAGTTGACTTAATGTTAAATTCTGGGCATTTTCAAGGTTCGCTTCCTCAAGGTTCGCTTCCTCAAGATTTGCTTTCCAAAGATTTGCTTTCCAAAGATTTGCTTTCCCAAGATTTGCTTTCCCAAGATCTGCTTTCCCAAGATTTGCTTTCCAAAGATTTGCTTTCCCAAGATTTGCTTTCCAAAGATCTGCTTCCCTAAGATCTGATTCCCTAAGATCTGCTCCCCAAAGATCTGCTCCCCCAAGATCTGCTTCCTCAAGATTTGCTCCCCCAAGATTTGCTCC
>JBGCFY010000161.1:0-4212 GCA_045110315.1 Saprospiraceae bacterium | reverse complement strand
GAAATTGAGTTTACAATAAGTTGAAAAGAATTTTGAGCTTAAACGAGGCGAAAAACACAGACAATGCCAGAGCATTGGCGAGGCTTTTTAACGAAGTAGAAGCTTAAAAGGCTTTCAAGTTATTAGTTAATTTAATGCTGCGAACTACTTAAGTAAGCAAATAGTCGAAAAGAATCTTTATGTCGCAAGAAGAAAATAATGGATTAGGCTTATTCACGATGTTTTTAATCGTGGGAGGTATGGTAGTCGTGGCACTATTTGTTCGCACTTTTTTTTGGGCCGTTTTCTTTGCTTTGATACTCGCGGGAATTATTTCGGGAAGTTATTATCTCATTCGCAAAGCCAAAACGAGAGCGAAACATCAACCCAATTCGCCGCAAGCTAAAATTGAGGCGCACTTAAAATGGTCCACCACACAAACCGAAAAGAACCTCAGTGAGATTGACGAAATCAAAATGAGTATCCAAGAATTAAAGAAAAATATCAATCCGACTTACCAAATTAATGAACGTGCGCTCAAAGAACACCAGCGGATTTTAGCTGGCTTTGAAGACCAACTTCAGTTGCGAAAGACCAAATTAGAGTTTTATGAAGCTTGTCAGCAAAAATTGGAAACCTTGCAATATAACTATCAACTCACCAAAGACCTAGCGAATAAACAAAAGCGACTCAGCGAATTGCAAGAAAATCATTACGAAGACATCGCCAGCATGGAACGCCTCAAATCAGATTTTGAATACGACCAAGATTTTTTGCAAAATATTGAAATGCTCTCTCTTAAAGTACTCGCTTCCAACTCCATCGATTCCGCGAAAGAGTTACAAGTAGAGTTGATGGAAATGACCAAAGAAATCAAAAAGTTATAATTGACGCCCTACTAATTATACATTAGAAGCTATCACTTGAATATTTGCTACTCCCAGAGGCATGGAGGGAGAGCAATACTTTATTAAAAAAAGGCTCTATTTTTATAATTTCTCAATTTCCTCTCTAGACAGATTTGTATATTGAATTATTTTCTCAATTGACTCTCCATTTTTTTTCATACGCTTCGCTATTTCAATCTTTCCTTCAATCTTTCCTTCAATCTTTCCTTCTTCTCTTGAGGTATCAACTACATTTTTTATATCTCTATAAAATTTTAAACTTTCTTCATACGCTTCCCTTTCTTCAGAACTAAATTTTGCAATTTCTGCTACCTCAAATAATTTTTTAAATATCTTATTTTGCAATTGAGAAGGTCGATCTTGCAATTGTGATAAATACCTAAAAACAAATAACCACTTGTCAAAATCTGTTACTAGTTCACTTTCCGTTTTCTTAAATTTTGGTAATTCAATGTATATGAATTTCAATTTATCAAAAAACACTTCAGATCTTTGATTTTTTAATTCCACAAGATGTAATAACTCTGAGTCTGATTTGTGATCATCAAAAATAAAGTCTAATATTCCAATGGTATAGACTGGATCTAATTTATAATCCCAATCACCTTTTTGAGCCTGTTCTTGAATAGGAAAAGAGGAATAATATATACTTCTATCTTTAAAATAATTTTGTTTTGCTTTCTGCATTTCAACCACGAATCGCTCTCCGGATTCTCCTATACAATAAAGATCAAATATTGCTTTTCTATCAAGTTCATTTACACCTAATTGTTCATTTCTTGAGTAATTCAAGTCTTTAATTTGATGTCTTTTGGGTAAAATTTGATTTAAGAAGTCAATCAATAGAATCTTATTCGGTTCTGTTCCAAATAGTTTTTTGAAACCAAAGTCCGTAAGTGGGTTTATATACTTATCCTTCAATACACTCATTTCCAATTATTTATGTTTTAAAGTTTTCTCCATTACGAAAATAATCAATTTCGAGTCGATAAGTAGCTTATAAGGGGAATTTTTTCTACCGGTGGGTAACTTACAAATAAGAACACATCCGAGCCTTCCCTATTTTCCATTTTGATAATCTTGCCAAGTCATCTCTTTATACTTTTCTTCCACCACAAAAGAAAGCTCTTTAATCATTTCTTTGGGTTTTTTGAAGCCCGGAGAAATCAAAATCCGCTCGAAATCCGCATTTAGATAGACAATTGACGGATATGACATTTTACCATTCAACAGCGAATAAGCTAGTTCGTGAACGCCTCTCCTACCCGTAGAATGATACTTCAGCTCTTTGTTTTGAAACATAATTGACTCGCGTTGCTCCGCGTTGAGCTTGACCGGATAGAAGTTCTCATTGATGTAAGTAGCAACCTGCTTTTTGGAGAACGTCTTCTTATCCATCACTTTGCACCAGCCACACCAGTCGGTATAAATGTCGATAATAAATTTCTTTTTTTCGGTTTTATTCGCCTCTACCGCTTCTTCCCAAGTGTACCACTTTACCTTTTTTGCAACTTTTTTGACAGCAGCCTCTTGGGAAATTCCATAATTCAAACAACAAATCATTAATAAAGCAGTGATCCTTAAAACTTTTTTCATTTTATTTTATTTTGACTATGAAGTTCTTTTTCTACCTAGCAAATGAAAAATAACTCCATTTACTTAGGTAACAAGACAAAGTAACAATTGAGTTAATCTTGTCTTTATGCTTCAAATTTACAGTAGGAATAAGTTCTTTTTTATTTAGCTGAATAGCAAGTATTCTTAGCTATTTTAGCAAAAATAACAGGAAATTGTCCGCAATAACACACGTACTTCGCTACGTTCGAAAATCATCTTATGAAAAAAATAGTCGTCGGTATTGGAGGTTCTAGTGGTTCTATTTACGCCAAAGTGCTTTTTGATAAACTCTTAGCGCTCCAAGATCAGTGGAGCGCCGTAGGAGTCGTCATGAGTGATAATGCTAAATTTAATTGGGAATTAGAGTTGGAAAACAAAGCCTACTTGGATTATCCTTTTGACTTTTACAATAAAATGGACTTCATGGCACCTTTTGCTTCTGGCTCCGCCAAATATGAAACTATGGTAGTTTGCCCTTGTTCTATGGGCTTACTTGCTCGCGTGGCTCAAGGAATCTCGAATGATTTGATTACTCGCGCCGCCGACGTTATTCTCAAAGAAAGACGACAATTAATCCTCGTTCCTAGAGATACTCCCTACAGCTTGATTCACATCAATAACATGAAAACCATTACGGAAGCAGGAGGAATCATTTGTCCCGCAACCCCTTCTTTCTATAGTAAACCCAAAAATTTCGAAGAGCTTGCCGCTACCGTCGTCGAACGAGTCCTAGATCTTGCTGGTTTCGATTTAAGCGCATATCGTTGGGGAGAATCTTAAAGATTTTAGTAATTTTGCCGTCTTAGTATTTATTCGTAGAAATTTAGATCTATTGCTTTGTCTAAACGCCATAAATCCTAGACCTTACGCTCCGTAAAATACGGAATATTTGCTACTAATTAAATCAACCAACAAATGGAAGTAAAAGCATTATTACAAGTCATGCCTCAACAAGGCAAAGTAGAATGGATTGGTCTTCGTAGCAAGAAAAAAGGTGCGATTCAAGTACAAGATCAAGCAAGTATTGACCTCGTAGAAGGTCTCGTCGGTGATCATTATCAAGGCAAAAGTGCAAAGCGCCAAGTTACCCTCATTCAAGCCGAACACCTCGCTGTTGTAGCCGCCATCATCAAAAAAGAAAAGATTGCCCCTGAGTTGACCCGTAGAAATATTGTCGTCTCTGGAATCAACTTATTTGCCTTGAAAGATCAACAGTTTTCAATCGGTAATGAAATCATTTTGGAGACGACCGGGATTTGTCATCCTTGTTCTAGAATGGAAGAAAACCTTGGCACAGGTGGTTACAATGCTATGCGCGGGCATGGAGGAATTACCTGCAGAGTCATCCGAGGAGGAAATTTCCGTTTGGGAGATACGGTACAATTGAAAGCTAAATAAGCTTGGCCTTAAGTAGCAAAGTAAAATTATTTTACCAATAAATTCGAGTATATTTTGAATTTAGACGATGCGTTTTTGAAGTGCATACCCAGCGGTACGCAATGAAAAACAAAGAAGTATAAACTCAAAAGATGCCAAAGACATTAAGTATATTAATTTGCGCGCTTACTTAAGTAGTTCTCGGAAATTGAGTTTACAATAAGTTGAAAAGAATTTTGAGCTTAAACGAGGCGAAAAACACAGACAATGCCAGAGCATTGGCGAGGCTTTTTAACGAAGTAGAAGCTTAAAAGGCTTTCAAGTTATTAGT
>JBGCFY010000160.1:0-11640 GCA_045110315.1 Saprospiraceae bacterium | reverse complement strand
AACGAGACTTAGCCAAAGATAAGGATGGTCAACTTGTTTTTCTTGCAGAGTCGGCTTGGGCACTGAGAATGGCACAAGAGAACTTCCCAGAAGTTTCTTTTCATTTTACTTCAGAATTTTAAAAAGAATAATAATCGTTTTTGATCAATCGTACGAATTAATATTATCTCGTACAAAGTATTGATCCAAGCGTTCAAAAAAATATAGATTAAGAATATGGCAAATCAAGACGATCAATTTAAAAAGTTAGTAGCGCACTGTAAGGAATATGGTTTTGTTTTTCAATCCAGCGAAATCTACGATGGTTTGAGCGCAGCGTATGATTACGGTCCGAATGGTGTTCAATTAAAAAACAACATCAAAGAATATTGGTGGAATTCCATGGTGCAATTGCACGAAAATATTGTTGGCATTGACGCGTCAATTTTTATGCATCCCAAAACTTGGAAAGCTTCGGGGCACGTAGATGCTTTCAATGATCCTATGATTGATAATAAAGATTCCAAAAAACGGTATCGTGCAGATCAATTGATCGAAGGGGAGATGGAGAAGATCGAACAAAAAATCAATAAGGAAATAACGAAAGCTGCTAAACGATTTGGCGATGCTTTTAACGAAGCAGAGTTCAGAGCGACCAATGGTCGAGTATTGGATCGACAAAAACGTTACGACGAAATCAAAAATAATTTGGCAACGGCAATGACGGCTGGTGATATGGAAGCGCTAAAAACCATGATCGAAGATCTGGGAATCGCTTGTCCAGAAAGTGGTTCGAAAACGTGGACCGAAGTGCGACAGTTTAACCTCATGTTTAGCACACAACTAGGTGCCGTCGCAGGAGAGGAAGGGAAGTTGTACCTGCGACCAGAAACGGCACAAGGTATTTTTGTTAACTTTTTGAATGTACAAAAATCTACCAGGCAGAAAGTTCCTTTCGGAATCGCACAAATCGGTAAAGCATTTAGAAATGAAATCGTCGCCCGACAGTTTATTTTTAGAATGCGGGAATTCGAACAAATGGAAATGCAATTTTTTGTCAAACCAGGAACGCAAAAAGAATGGTACGATCAATGGAAAGCAACGCGCCTTGCATGGCACCGTGCGTTGCATCCTGCGGCTAAATTACGTTTTCATGATCACGATAATCTCGCGCACTACGCCGACGCTGCTGTGGATATCGAATTCGAATTTCCTTTTGGATTTCGAGAATTAGAAGGAATTCACTCGCGGACTGATTTTGATTTGAAACAGCATCAGGAATTGTCAGGTAAGAAACTACAATACTTTGATCCAGAAATTAGTGATAGCTACGTACCTTACGTGGTAGAAACTTCTACCGGTTGCGATCGAATGTTTTTGGCTGTTTTGACAAATGCATTGGTGGAAGAAACGGTACCGGATGCAAAAGGAAACGACTCCACACGGACGGTCTTGAAATTGCATCCTGCCCTCGCGCCCGTGAAATGCGCAGTTTTACCATTGGTGAAAAACAAAGAAGCCTTGACGAGTAAAGCGAGAGAAATTTTTGATCGAATCAAATTTTCTTTTAATTGTCAATACGATGAAAAAGACGCAATTGGTAAGCGCTACCGTCGACAAGATGCGATTGGTACCCCTTATTGTGTGACGATTGACTTTGAAACTTTAGAAGATAATATGGTGACGATTCGCGAGCGAGATAGCCTCGCACAAGAAAGAATTGCCATTGAAGATATTGAGCGAATTGTTTTGGAACGGGTCAATATGCGCAACTTATTTGGCGCGGAAGTTTAGTACACAATGTATTAAGTCTTTTCTGGTTCCAAAAAACTAATCCCGAATGATACTTGATCATTCGGGATTTTTATTTTAAACTACTTAAGTGCTAACTTGTAAAACAGGCTTTTCTTTACTCAGAAGATAATAAACCAAACCGAAAGCCAGTAAGCAGAAAAAGGTTGCTAAGTACCACAGCGCAGTAAAGCCAAACGATTCTGCAATTTGTAAGCCTAACAAGGGCGCGAAGATGGTTCCAACGGAAAAAGACATCGTATAGTATCCCATATATTGCCCGCGGTTCAATACGTTGGAGCGATCAATTGCCCAAGTATTGGCAAAAGGAAAATCAATGATCTCCGCGACGGTAATAATCAACATGGAGATAATCGGAACCCCAATCCAAATTGGCAAAATATTAAAAATCAAAAAGCTAAAGGCCATTAAGAGTAAAGCCAGTGCGATTAATTTTAACTTAGAATATTTAGGTTCTAAAACAAAAATAATCGGCATTTCAAAAATAGCGATCAGTAAGCCATTCATCGAAAGCAACGCTCCAATCATATCCTCGGTCAGCAAATATTCTTCTTTCAAAAATACGGGCAACGTGTAGAATAATTGCATGAAAGCAATGCTCGTGAAAAACATACTTACCAAGAAAATAACGTAGGATTTATCTTCTAGTGGCGAACGTACTCCCTGTGTCTCTCGAATGGCATCTTTCTCCTGCTGCGTCGCGACTTCTTTTTCTGATAATAAAAATAAGAAGGCAAAAGCCGCCACAATACAAGTCAACCCATCGAGAATAAATAGCCAATCGTATCCGTAATAAAAAGCCAAGAGTCCCGCCGTAAAAGGACCCGCCGCAAAGCCTAGGTTAATCGCTAAACGAATGAGCGAAAGTGAACGCGTATTATTCTCTGGTTTGGAATACGCATAAATAGCGGTCAAACTAGCAGGCCGAAAAATATCTCCAACCATGTTGGTTAGGAAAATACCCACGATCAATTGTGGAAATGTTTTGGCAAATAACAAGAAAAAGAAGAATACGCCAACGGCTGCTAAACTCCAAAACATCGTTTTGAAATAGCCAATCTGGTCCGTGAGTTTTCCGCCAATCCAAGTCCCTGCGACACCACCAAGACCGGCAGCAGCTAGGACGTAACTTGCGTCCGTGTAGCTAAAGTGCAATTCTTTCGTTAGGTAAACCGACAAAAAGGGGAGCACCATCGTACCAGCACGATTGATAAGGGTAATCAAAGCGAGCAACCAAATTTCTTTAGATAAACCACTAAAAGAGGATTTATATAAGTTGTACAATTGTATAATACGAGGATGCAACATGATGGTTTTTTTGGTCCGTGAGTGCGAACAATATAAAGTGTGTCCCAGATAGAATACCCAAATAACTTAAGTGCTAAGAGAAAAGTTCCTAGTCCGACTAGAAATTAATTTTAAAATAACTGCTAAGCTATTTTCTTATTGTAGTCGATTGGTAGTTTGCCTTTAAGATGGCGCAGTGTCGCAAATAAAAAAAGGATCAACTTTTGCAAGCGATCCTTTTTTATTTTTTATGTAGCAAACGTGATTAACGCTTTGTCATTTCAATTTTGTTGAGTAGTAATGCTGCCTTCATCAAGAAATCATCTTTATGATTTTTGAATTCGTTGTGCACCATTAGTAATCGCGCTGCATCGTAAGCAGCAGATTTAGGGGTAATTTGTCGCGCTGCAATAGGGTGCAAACGGTATTCTAAATTATTCGATTTAACGTAAGAGTGAGAATTATCGAAATTGATGACTTTACCCAACTTGTTAAGCGAGAACAAGTAATTTGTTACTTGATTAATCTCTTTTTGGATATCGTAAATATCAATTCTACGAAAATCCACTTGTGACTTCTCTAATAAGAATATATCTCGTCTACCATCAAACGTAACAATTTTATCGACGTTATACTTCTTGAAGTTTTTCCAGAAAAACCCTTTAATCCATCGCTTACTTGGACGAATTTTATTGAACTCCTCATCCAGCGCTCTTTCTTCCAATTTAAATTCTTCGTCGTACGCTCTTCGTCGTTTAGTTTTCATATTGACGACTTCTCGTACGCGCTCTACGGTATTACCTAATTCATTGATCCGAGAGTGTACACTTACGATATCAACGTCGATTGCGTTGGACATACTCTCCAGAAAAATTCGGTTCGAATGCGGTTCAAATACTAAGAGTGAAGCATCACTAATCGCGTAGAAATTAGGATAGCCTCCATAGATATTTCCATACTTCAATTCTAAGAATGCTATGTTTTCGTTCACGGTTTTATTTTAAAAAATTAGAAAATTATATTACTAGCTTTTGGCATACAAGAACTATGCTAAGTTCTTGATTTTAGTGACAATAGGCATCCAAGGGTGAAAATAAATAAAATTTCAACCAAAATTACAGAAAACATATTAAATATTTAAGTTCTGTTTGTTTTTAATGAGCTAAAACCTTGCCTAAAGCTAGTCATTTTACCAAGGAAATTTTTTCTATGGCGAAGAAAACTATTATTTGTATGCAAGTTACTAGGTTTGCTATAAAAATTAGTTAAACAAATAGAAATTTGCCGTTTTCATAAATTTTTTCATCATCAGCGTAAATTTCTCCACCATTCATCATATTACCAATCATATCCCAGTGAATTGCAGATTGGTTCTTACCTCCCGTTTGTAAATAAGATTGACCAACCGCCATGTGTACCGTTCCGCCAATTTTCTCGTCAAACAAGATATTTTTAGTAAATCTATTAATACTGTAGTTCGTTCCGATAGCTGCTTCACCAAAGCGTCGCGCACCGTCCATTTCGAATACGCGATCCAAAAAGTCTTTTCCTCGACGTGCTTCCCACTTTTCTACCCGACCATCTTTCACCCACAACGTTACGTCTTCAACTTCGTGTCCCATATAAACGGCAGGATAAGAGAAATTGATGACACCATTGACCGAATCCTCCACGGGGGAAGTATAAACTTCGCCGGAAGGCATATTGGTCTGACCATCAGAATTGATCCAAGTTCGACCTTTAGTAGAAAACTTTATATCAATACCTTCTCCCTTGTATCGTACCGTCTCTCGGCTATTCAAAAGATCGACAATTTGCTGTTGAAACGCACGTACTTTGAGCCATTCCTGAATGGGATCGTCACTAAATAGTTTGCAAGCTCCAAAAACAAATTTTTCGTAATCTTCCAAAGACATACCTGCATTTTGTGCTGCGGCAACCGTTGGATATTGACAAAGATTACGTTTTAAGTCTCGCGTTGCGGTACGTTGAAAATATATTTTACTGAGTGGTGCGCCGGCTGCTTTTTGACGTTTGACTTTCTCAGGATCTGCTTCTTGATCTTCGCGCAAATTGAAAGGTGCTCGGATAAACAAATAAGCCTGATAAGTTTCGATGGATGTTTTATTCAAAGGAGAAACGTGGTCCAGTTGGGCGTCATTTCCTTCGGCTAAGAGAATCTTGTTTTGTTCTCTAAAGGCAAGACTTACATCAACGGTAGCTCCCGCTCGGAGTGCTGCGCGGTAAACTTCACGAACGAGGGGCTCTGCTAAAGTAGTACTCTTGACGAATAGCTTGTCGCCGGGTTGAATATCTACGCAGTAATTCACCAATAAATTGGCGTACTTTTCTAAAATCGGATTCATAAGACTTCCATTATGGTGCTCAAATCGTTCGAAAACGGAATCAGTGTATCAATTACCATTGTTTTGCTTGGTAAGGGTACCGAACTTCGTATAATTTTCGAATTTTCTCGGTCAAGATAGTTCTTAATTCTGAAATATTTTCACTAGTAATGGCAGAAATAAAAATATTATCATGCTCAAATTCATTTTTGAGGCGTTGTTGCAACTCTTTTTGAATATCTACTTTCGCCTCTTCTTCTAAGTAATCATCAAAATAGCGCTCTCGGTATAGGTCGATTTTATTAAAAATAAATAAAGTTGGCTTATCAATAGCATCCAAATCCTTGAGCGTTTGATTAACCGTACGAATTTGATCCTCAAATTGTGGATGTGCAATGTCAACCACGTGCAACAATAAATCACTCTCCCGAACTTCGTCCAAGGTTGATTTGAAACTTTCAATTAAGTGATGCGGTAATTTTCGGATGAATCCAACGGTATCAGATAGTAAGAAAGGCATCGTTTCAAAAACGACTTTACGAACCGTCGTATCCAAGGTCGCAAAAAGTTTATTTTCGGCAAAGACTTCGGATTTGCTCAGACGATTCATCAGGGTAGATTTCCCAACGTTGGTGTATCCTACCAAGGCAACACGAATCAAAGCGCCTCGATTCTTGCGGCGCGTCATATTTTGTAAATCGATTTTTTCTAACTTCTTCTTGAGCAAAGAAATTTTATCGCGGATAATCCGTCGATCTGTTTCGATCTCTGTCTCTCCCGGTCCTCGCATCCCAATACCACCACGTTGTCGTTCTAAGTGTGTCCAGAGTCCTCGTAAGCGAGGAAGCATATACTGTAGCTGTGCTAGCTCAACTTGCGTTTTGGCCTGCGCCGTTTGTGCTCTTTCGGCAAAAATATCGAGGATGAGACTACTTCGATCCACAATTTTCACCTTAAGTGTCTCTTCAATATTTTCTGTTTGTTTACCACTCAAGTCATCATCAAAAATGACCAGCGTAATTTCTTTATTTTCTTCAATGAAAAGTCGAATTTCTTCTAACTTACCAGAACGCACAAAAGTACGTTTATCGGGATGATCTAATTTTTGTACAAAACGCTTCACCACTTTAGCACCCGCCGTACGAGCCAAAAATGCTAGCTCATCGAGATATTCGGTGACTGCTTCCTCGCTTTGATGTTGATGTATCAATCCTACGAGCACGGCTTGTTCTTCTTTTTTTTGTAAACCTTTCGTCTTTTTATCCCCTAAATTCCATTCGTTCGCCATATGTGTATTGTCTTGCTTTTTGGTACAAATCGTTTCATCTTTGTTTAACATGAAACTTCTGCTTAATGATCTATAAATTAGTAACGTGCATTTGCTATGCTTGTTCAACTTTTAGAACCGGAAGTTGCTAAAAGCTGAAATTAACTTCAACCGCTTAACGCTTATTTGCCTTAATAAGTTCCTTACTCAGGGCAGCTTATCCTTTGAACAACTTTTATACTTTAGCTACAGAGCGCATCGTCTTTTTCTGTAGACTATTTTTATCGCCTTGTAATCCAATCTGCGGGATTGAGTCTCACTTTGTCTCGCCATATTTCAAAATGCACCTGCGTACTTTTATTCGTTTTATTGGTTTGAACGGTAGCGATGCGCTGATCCTTGTCAATCCAATCGCCCCGTTTGGCGTAGAGCGTCTCGAGATTAGAGTAGACGGTATAATAGTTTCCATGCTTCAAGATGAGCATATTACCTTGACCAGGAATAAACTGGGTACCAACGACGCTTCCTGCAAAAACGGCATGCACCTTAGCATTTTGATCCGTCATTATATCAATCCCGTTGTTGCTGATGAGGATTTTGGGAATGGTCGGATGTGCTTGTTTCCCGAAGCGTTTAATGATGACTCCTTTTTTTACGGGCCAGGGCAATTTGCCTTTATTACCTCGAAAGTTGGCGGTCATTTTCTTACTATTAGGCGTAGCAGGTAGGGGAGCCGTGCGTGCATTGAGCTTGGGTTGGCGGTCGGTTCTCCTTTTAGCGCTCATCTCGTTTTTGATCATCGTTTCAATGGCGTCGTTGAGCTTTCGGTGTGCATAGCGATGCTTTCGCAGTTCTTTTTTTAACTTCTTTTCGTTTTTTCGCAATTTCTTTAAAATACGATTGCGGTTATCCAACTCCGTTTGTAGAATATCTGCCTGTGAATTTGTTAAATTGAGTAAGACCATTTTCTCCGCTTTACGAGTGGTCAGTTTTGCAAATTTTTGTGAAAGCTGGGCTTGGGTCGCTTCTATAAGTTGAGCTTGTTTGCGGCGGTATTTGTGGTATTGTTTTAAGTATTGCCAACGGCTAAAGGCTTGATTAAGACTTTCAGCGGAGAGGAGATACATTACGGTGCTGCTTGTCATTTTTTGGCGAAAAGCCATTCGCAACATAGCTTTATACTCTTCTTTCAACCGTAGAATATCACTTTGTAAAGAAGCTACGGTATTCTCCGTCCGTTCCATTAAAAGAGTTACTAAGTCAACTTCTTCGTTGAGTGTAGTGAGTAAAGCTTGTCGCGTTTTGATTTGATTTTTAAGCGCGAGGTATTGATCGAGGTTAACAGCTTTTTCCTTAGAAGCTCGTTTGAGCATGGAGTTGGTAACCGCAATATTATTGAGTAATTTTTTTCTTCGCGTTTCTAAGGTACTACGATTTTGACCATAACCAAGCGGAAGGAAAAAGAGGAATGCTAAGGCTAGGAAGCAGCTTTTGCGTAAATCTAGCTTAGTCAATTTTAGTATAATGGCTGGGTATTTCAAAGCGAATATTCTTAGGCGTATTGATGGTGATTTTTTTGAATTTTAAATCAATACGTGCATAGTCGTCATGCGTTGAGTTGATATTGATGCTACGAAAATAAGAAAAATTCTGGTATTCCTCGCCGTCTTGATAATCTCCTTGTTCAATTTCGACAGTTCGTTCCGTGGAGAGATCTGCAAACCCCATTTTGGCTAAGAGATAAGTGCCTGCTTCCAAGAAATATTCGTTGGTGAGTTGCTCTCTTTTACCGCCAAGGTGATATTGATCTTCTTGGATGCCTGCGATTAATTCCTTAGGGTTGCTTAAGAAAATAGGATTCCCCAGGAAAAGGGCTTGTAAAGATTTGAAATTAGCGGCGAGGTTAAATTTCTTTTCAATAAAAGATAAAGGGTGAATCGCGTAGTTTTTATCTAAACGGTTGATGATGTAAATAGAATCGGGCGTAATTTGAATTCGAAAAGCTTCGACACCGATTTTTTTTATGTTGAGCCAAATTAAACTATCCTTACGAACGTAAATGGTAGAGCTGACGTTTCTTTTTTCTACGTTTGTCTCAAAAGCTATTTTTGCTTTTCCTCTAAACCATTCAAAGTCTTGTTGCTGTTGTTTTAATTGCTTTAGCAAAAAACGATTTGATTTTGCTTTCGTTGCTTTTTGCGTTCCACCGGCAGGTGTTTTGCAAGCGGGAATTAACAAGAAACAAAAAAGCAAGAAGCTGATGTTGCGGAGCAAAGGATAAAAAACGGTATCGTTCATGTAGCAAGAATAGACAAGTCAAGGAATAGAAATTAGATCAAGCGAGACGAATTATTCGTACAGTTTTTTATCGGCAATTTTCTTTTCCAAATTTTTAGACGTTGCTCCTTTTTCCAATGCATTTTGCCATTGAACCAAAGCTTTATCCACTTCGTTGAGTTGGAAAAGGGTATCACCGTATTGTTCTAGTACTGCGGGAATTTTATCACCACCAAGCGCTATACATTTTTCTAAGCTCTTTTTCGCTTTTTTGAAGGCTTTTAATTGATAATGCGCCGCTCCCAAACGATAGTTTAGGTCTAATTGCATCTTTGGACTTTTGCGTGACATCAACAAGGCTTGCCGAAATGCTTTAATCGCTGCTTTAGGTTGGTTGATTTCGTAATTGGCAATACCATTAAAATAATAGCTTTTCGCCCGATTAGGAAAAAGCTCCATTGCCGCTTTAGATTTATCAACTAAAGCAGTCATTTGCTTTTGCTCCAGCTGAATGTACATAATTTGTTCCCAAATCGAAAAAACAGAATTATCTAAGCTAATGGCTTGGTTGTAATAGTTGAGGGCTTCCGTTGCTTTACCAGAATGATATAAGATATCAGCGTAAGCAGAAAAACCTTTAGCTTCTTGCGGGTGCACTTCCGTTAATATTTTAGCTAAATTCCCGGCGGAGACTGCTAAATCTTGATCACCCGTTTTAGCGATTTTCTGGATAGAGGGTAGTAATTCTTTAATTTTGCTATCAATATCAAGTTCTGGATTTGAAAAAATAGCTTCCATACCTTCTTCTTGCGAGCTCCCTTTTTGCATCAAAGCGATATTGGCTTTGGCGTCGTTAGGATCGAGCGCGAGAATGTTTTGATAAACGGCTTTTGCTTCCTTTTGTTTACCGTTAGACAAGTAAAAGGTGGCCAATTGATGGCGGAAGCTGAGCATACTTGGATAAGCTTCGATTAGATTTTGGAGTTCGGCAATGGCTTTTTTGGTTTTGCCTAAACCTAAGTATAGATTGTATTTTTTGCGACTCAGTTCTTCGACAACGCCAATTTCTTTTTCGAGGGTATTATAAACTTTAATCGCTTTTTCAGGCTTTTGACTCTTGACGAGGTAAAAACCCAATTTGGTATAATGGTATTCAATGTTTTGGGGATCGTCTTTGGCTAGTTTTTCATATATTTCGGCCGCAGCTTCATATTTTCCCAGCTTATCGAGCACGTCGCCCCAAAACATTCGGTACCATTTATTTTTTTCGTCTAATTCAACTGCCTTTTTGATGGACTTCAGGGCTAATTCATCTTTATCCAGCACATCATAAACGCGCGCCAATTCGTAAGCGGCGGCATCGTTATCGGATGCTCGCTTTAGCACTTCTTCGTAAAGTTTGGCGGCATTATCATAATTACCCAGAATTTTTTCTCGATTAGCTTCGATGAATATTTTCTGCGTTTGTATCTGATCTTCGCTGATTCGTTGATCAGGCACCTGAGCAGATACCAGTTGAGTCACCAAAAACATCAATAGGATACAATAATAATATTTCATATGAGTTGGATTCGTGAAGAATACTTACTTAAACAGTTGTTTTACTCTTACGGTTTATTTAAGTAGTTCTCGGAATTAAATTAAGTAGTTCTCGGAATTAAATTATTATCAACACAATTTCCGTTAACTACTTAAGTAGACTTACCTAATAAATTATAACTTGAAAGTCTTTTAAGCTTCTACTTCGTTAAAAAGCCTCGCCAATGCTCCGGCATTGTCTACGTTTTTTGCCTCGTTTAAGCTCAAAATTCTTTTCAATTTATTGTAAACTCAATTTCCGCGAACTACTTACGAACTGTATTTGGAGTAATCTCCGATACTAATTTCAGATTTTTTACCTTGATATTCTACCAGATTGCCGATCATAGAGTTTTCCAAGTTGGCGTGCTGTACGAGCGTATTATTCTGGATGATACTATTACTTATAACGGAGTTTTCAACGGTTGAATTGTTTCCTATTGATACATGTGGTCCAACAATCACGTTTTTGAGGATCGCATTTTCTCCAATAAAGCAAGGCGGAATGATGATCGCATTTTCCATCGTGACGGAATCGGCAACCGTTTTTTGGTCTTTATTGAATTCTAAAATGCGCTGATTGGTATAGATGACGGCGTCTTTGTTCCCACAATCTAACCATTCTTCGATCTTACCGGGTTGGAATTCCAAGCCTTTCTGCTTCATATTTTCCAAGGCATTGGTCAATTGGTATTCTCCTTTGTCTTTGACATCATTATCGATGAGGTATTGCAATTCGTCTCGTAAGTTCTCCCCATCTCTAAAGTAATAAATGCCAACGATGGCCAAGTCAGATACAAAAACGGGTGATTTTTCCACAAAATCAGTAATGACATTTTTTTCATTGACTTTCACTACGCCAAAAGCACTTGGATCTGCTACTTTCTGTACCCAGATCATTCCGTCTACTGCTGGATCAAAATCGAAGCTGGCTTTGAATAAGGTATCTGCAAAAGCAACGATGCAATTGCCAGAAAGACTTTCTTTTGCACAAAGGATGGCGTGCGCCGTACCGAGTGGCTGATCTTCGCTATAAACCGAACCTTTGGCACCCAAGCGTTCTGCGATTGCGATTAACTCCTCTTGTACTCCTTC
>JBGCFY010000159.1:0-2990 GCA_045110315.1 Saprospiraceae bacterium | reverse complement strand
CATTTTCCACCTCGTACCGGCAAAAAAATTGCGGTACAATTGGGTTCTGCGGTGCGTTTTGGTGATGCTATTATTCCCAATCTCGAAGTCTTTTACAATGCTTGGCAATTTGGCTTGAGCTATGATATCAATATTTCTGATTTTGAAATAGCTACCAATCGAGCCGGCGGTCCTGAGCTGAGCTTGTCTTATATTATTACCAAAGTCAAACCCGTTAAAAGTTTTAAGGCTTGTCCGATATTCTAATCTCCTATGAAAAGATTATTCTTGTTCGTTGTTTTGTGCTGTTCCATTGCTTCTCTTTCTGCGCAGACTTTCAAAGCCTACGTAAAGGCGGGAGACAAAGCGGTAGTCAATAATGACTTTAATGCGGCAATTGAATATTTCCGTACGGCAATGGAAATGAAACCTACTGAAGTAAGCCTTTTTTATAAATACGCGGATGCTGCACGACAATATCACGCTTTTGAAATTGCAGAGGAATACTACTTAAAAGTACTCGAAAGTGATCAACGACTCGATTTTCCGTTGTCTAATTACTGGATGGGGATGGTCAAAAAACAAACGGGAGATTATGCGGCGGCATTGGATTATTTTAAGAAATACCTCGGAGCGAAGCAAGCCAGAAACGAAAAGTTTCGACAACTTGCTAAGTCTGAAATCGAACAATGTAAGTGGGCACTTGGCAAAGTAAAATCGCCTGATGATCTTCAAATCCAACAACTCAATAAACGCATCAATACTTCTTATTCTGAATTCGGCGCCTTGCAAAGAGGGGATACCATTTACTATTCTTCCTACCGTTTCAAAAACAAAGCAGACAAACATGATCCGCCGCGTAGAATTGCTAAAGTTTTGCAGTCTGTAAAAGGGGCAAAGGGAAAAGCACTTCGCCGAAAATTCAACGCAGTAGATAAAAATACGGCACACACAACTTTCAATCGTAAGGGCGATATGATCTTTTTTACGATTTGTGATTACACCAATAGTACCGAAATCCAGTGTCAAATTTACAGTCGAAAAATTAGGATAGATAAACGGAAACGAAGAATTTGGGGCAAGACAACCAAACTTCCTGCGTCGATTAATATGGAAGGGTATACGAGTACGCAACCAAGTATTGGCTACGATCCAATTGCGAAAGAATCCTATCTGTTTTTTGTTTCAGATCGCCCCGCTGGAAAGGGGAAACTTGATATTTGGCGAGCTACCATTTCCAAAAAAGGGAAATTTTCTAAACCAATTAATCTTGGGGACATCAACACCCCCGAAAATGATATTACCCCTTTTTATTACGCGAAAGCACAGACTTTGTTCTTTAGTTCGGAAGGCTATCAAGGACTTGGTGGCTACGATATTTTCAAATCTCAATGGAAAAATGATGGCTGGTCAACACCTGCTCACACCGGTTATCCGCTGAATAGTAGTTATAATGATCTTTATTTTTCACTCAATCCAGATTCTACCGTTGCTCTATTTTCATCCAATCGTTTAGGTTCTTTTTATTTGGATAAAAAAAATAAAGCCTGTTGTAATGATATTTATAAAGTTAACTTTAAGCAAGCAGATACCATCGTTATCCCTCCGATAGATTCCCTACTAGTGGAGCAACCACCTTTTGATTCTACGGAGATCGTAATTGACTTGCCGATACCGAAAGTGACGCCACCAATTGTCGTGAAAGAACCCGAAACACTCGACGATTTTTTACCGTTACAACTTTATTTTCATAACGACGAACCAGATCGTCGAACGAAAAGAAAAACAACTAGACAAACTTACGAACAGACTTTTTTGAAGTATTATGCTTTAAAAGAAGAGTATAAATATGAGTATGGTAAACCCTTATCTCCGCAAGCAAAAGAAGAAACTAACCAAGCTTTGGAGTTGTTTTTTGAGCAAAAAGTAAAACTAGGATTTGATTACCTTAATAAATTTTCTAATATATTATTAGCTCGTTTACAAGATGGTGATCGTGTCGAGATTTTTATTAAAGGTTATACTAGTCCAAGGGCGAAAGGAGATTATAATTTATCTCTAGGTAAACGAAGAATTAGTAGCTTGCGCAATCATTTTGAAAAATATGAAAGTGGTATTTTTAAAAAATATTTACGAACGGAGCAATTAATTATTTCAGAACGATCCTTCGGAGAAACAACTGCCGCGACCGTGATTAGTGATGATCTTAATGACAAACGAAACTCCGTTTATAGCGTTTTAGCAGCAAAAGAAAGAAGAGTAGAAATCGTGGAAATTATCACAGATGAATTTTAAACGTAATGGTTTTTAAGCTAGCATTTTTAGCATAAGCTCCATTTCTGAAAATAAAAAATAAACTTTAGCTACTTAACCTATCAGTAGTACAAAAGACATTACTTCCGCTCCACTCGTAGGCTCCGATGACCATACGAAAAACTTCCTAAAGATATTTTTTTAATTTTTATATAGAAATAAGGCATTAATTGTTATTTCTGGCAAAGATATTGATGTATTCTATTATATCATAAATGATGTATTTTAATGCGTTTGTCTTAAAACGTCTTCTTAGTACATCATCTTACTTTCCTTCCTTAGTATAAACTCCCCGTGGCTATAAGCCTATCGACGGTTGTCGGTTGGCTATCTGATGATTTACGTATTTCAAGATCAAATACATAACCATGCCACAAAAATATCAAAGCTTAACCACCATTCTATTCTTTTTTTATTCCTTAACCGCTGCTGCTCAACTAGACGCTGATTTTACCGTTTCCGATTCCACGGGTTGCGGTACTTTACAAGTTTCTTTTTGTGATAACTCTACTTTGCTGAACGGCAATTTTGTGGTGACGCGAGCTTGGGATTTAAGCGGATTTACAGCGACGACTCCTTGTCCTGGAAGAATTTTTAGTACTCCGGGCAACTACACGATTTGCTTAACCGTAACGGACAACGCCGGTAACGTAGATACCGAATGTAAAGACAATATTATACAAGTATTCGAACTTCCC
>JBGCFY010000158.1:0-5331 GCA_045110315.1 Saprospiraceae bacterium | reverse complement strand
ACCACCGAAAGCAGAGAAAGAATCATAATCCATGGCTAAAATAATGTAGACGTAAAAAGCCATGATCGAAGTCAGATTATCATTATAGGTATTTTTGGCGTAGACTAAAGGTTGGAAAGGTTCGTAGCTGAAAGTTACATCTTTATCTACGTGGGACAATAAAGCGGTCTCATAACTACTACCAAAAACGGGTCGAGTTGCTTGAATCGCTAAATCTGCATTAAAGCTTGTCGCCGATAACTCGTCCCGAATGGTCAACTGTACTTTGCATTTGATGCGTTCTTCTTGCTCGTAAACATCTTCCGTCCATTTACGATTATTTAAAAAGTTTTCTAGCGCTTCTTCTAAGCTTTCAAATACTTTTGGATCTGCCGTTTGAAGTTTTGGTGTATTAATAGTAATATCAAAAATAACTTCCTGTGCTTGCGAAGCAAAGTGAAGAAATGCCAAAACGGTGAATAGAATAATTTTTTTCATTTATAAAATGATTGAAGTTCTTTAATAGTCCTAAAAGCAATTGAAAAGCGGATATTTTTGGAGTTTTAAACAACTTCATTCTTAAAGAAGCCTTTAAAATTTAAACACGCTTTTTAGTCGTTGTGCCCCTTCATTTTGAGCTAATTTTAGAGCGTAGAGAGTCGTTCGATTAAAGTTTCAACGATATCAACTGCAACGGCCTGCTTTGACTTTAACTCAAATTTTTGAATCTTATTGTCTTGATGAAAGATTGTGATTTTATTCGTATCGTGCTGAAAACCGGCTCCTTTATCATTGAGAGAGTTCAAGACAATAAAATCAAAATTTTTCCGAGCTAATTTTCCCTTGGCATTTTCTAGCTCATTATTAGTTTCTAGTGCAAAACCAATCATAAATTGATCCGCTCTCTTTTGTTGCCCTAATGCGAAAGCAATATCTTTTGTTTTTTCTAGGGTCAATTGCAAATTATCGCCTTTCTTCTTAATTTTTTGGTCGGCGACAACCGTAGGTCGATAATCAGCTACTGCCGCTGCTAAAATAGCAACATCACTAGTTGGAAATTCTGCGAGGGCACATTCGTACATTTCTTGCGCAGATTCTACCCTAAAAACTTCGATTTCGGTGGATGGCTGCAAAGTAGACGGTCCTAAGATCAGTTTGACGGTAGCACCTCTGCGAAGTAATTCCGTGGCAATCGCTACGCCCATTTTTCCAGACGACCGATTCCCAATAAACCGCACCGGATCAATTGCTTCGTAAGTAGGTCCCGCCGTAATCAAAACCGTTTTTCCAGTTAAGTCGAGTGTTTCCGCAAAAGCGGCACCGATAAAATCAAGAATATCTTCTGGCGCTGCCATCCGTCCTGCACCGACCAATCCACTTGCTAATTCTCCGTGTCCTACGGGAATTAAATGATTTCCATATGCTTGTAAACGTTGAATATTACGGATAGTTGCAGGATGTTTCCACATATCTAAATCCATTGCTGGAGCAAAGAAAACGGGACATTTTGCCGAAAGGTAGCAAGCTACCAGCATATTATCACATAATCCATTGGCCAATTTAGAAAGGGTAGTTGCCGTAGCCGGAGCAATCAACATCACATCTGCCCAGAGGCCAAGTTCAACGTGATTGTTCCAACTCTCTTCGGAGCTAACGGAAGTGAAAACTGGATTTTTAGAAAGCGTAGAAAGGGTGAGTGGTGTAATAAAATCTGTTGCAGCAGGCGTCATCAACACTTTTACTTCCGCACCGGCCTTGATGAGTAGTCGGACGAGGAATGCTGCTTTATAAGCGGCGATACTGCCAGTAACGCCTAGCAATATTTTTTTACCATTTAATGTATTCATCTAAATCTGGTAAAAGATGAGTATCAGATAAATCAATAAAGCACTACGAACAAATCGCAGTGCTTTATTAAAGAAACTCGTTGATTAAATATCGTTTTCTGCACTTTTATCCTGGTAACGAGCATGGATATCATCGTTGAGGAATTCATCCATTGCAATTAATACCGGATTAGGCAAACGCTCGTAAAACTTAGAGATTTCAATTTGCTCTTTGTTTTCGTGAATTTCTTCAATGGTATCAGAAGTCACTGCAAATTCTTCCAGTTTAGAGTGTAATTCTTGCTTAAGATCTACTGCAACTTGCTTCGCTCGTTTAGAAATGATCGTCAAAGATTCGTAAATATTATCAGTATCTTTAACTAATTCATGAATATTTCGCGCTTGAATATTCGATTCTAAACCTTGTACTTTGGACTTAATATCTGACATTTTTGATTTTTTTTAACTTTTTATTGGAATCTTTCAGAATATTCTTGACTTCTTTTGTGTACTTACTTTTAGGATATTTAGCTCTAAACTTTTCGATATACTTCAAAGTTTCTTGAAATCGCTCCATCTGCTTATCGAAAATACTATTTTCTGCCAAGAGGAAGTTAGCTTTAAGTACCAAAAACCGCACCTGTTCTGCATTGGAGGTTTCTGGATAATCGCGGAGTAAATTTTCAAAAGATTGTGTTGCAGACTGATATTGACGTAAATCAAAGTAAAGGGTGCCTTCTGCGAAAGCTTTTTCCTCCATTTTCTTACGAATTTCATCAATCAAATCGTTACAAGCCGCCACTCTTTTACTAGTAGGATAGGTGTTAACGAAGAGTTGAAACGCGTCAATTGCTTTTTTACTATAGGATTGATCCAAACGGTAAGTTGGTGATAGCTCATAATGAGAATAACCAGCCATAAAGTCCGCTTCTTCCTTAAACTTACTATTCGTAAATGTCCTAGAGAACGTATTAAAATAGTACGAAGCTAGAATATATTGCCCCAAGTGATAATGAGTATAAGCATAATAGAAATATACTTTTTCGGCTTCTACCTTACCACGCAGTTCGCTGATAATCAATTCAAATAAGGTCTGAGCCTTGAGATATTCCTCTCCTTCGTAGTATTCGAAAGCTTTTTTGTAACGGGTATCAAAATCTCCCGTGGCGCGGATGCGCTCGAATTCTGTCTTACAAGAAGACATCATTAGTACGCCAATGCCTAAGAATAGGCTAAATATTAGGTTCTTTTTCATGAATGTGCAAAGATACATCTTTTTGTTTAATGATACAACGTAAATTGCAGAACAAATAGATGGTTCGTTTCCTAATTTTTTGTTAAACTCCGTTTAAATTTAACAAAAATACAGTTGAAAGTGGTAAAATACAGTATAACCCAAAAAAATTAGCGCACGAGCTTTTTCGAAAAAATGCCCAAATCGAGGTCAATTGTATAAGTTTTTCTGATTTGGCCAACTAAAAGCGATAAAATGCTTTGCCTTATTCGGGTACGCTGTTTGCTACGCTTTTAAAGAGAAAACTTTTGCAGTCTTTTCCTTTTCATTTGTACCAAAAAGTTGTTTGTTATAATTTTTACCGCTCATTTTTTTAAACTCACGTTATGTCAAAATACTTACCTCTACTCTTTTTAGTATTATTAGTGACTACCTCATCGGTTCTTTCTGCTCAAACGAGCCTCGACGTCTACCAAATTTTTAAAACTAAATGCGCGGCTTGCCACAGTAATAATGATCCACAAAATGGTTTAGATTTACAAGGAGCAGGAAACTCAGATGCTGAAAAAATGGCCAGCGTTAGAAATAATATTGTCAATGTAACTCCAAATAATAGCTTTGCTGCCGCACAAGGTCAGCGATATATTTACCCAGGACGCGTTGACAAGAGTATGATTTTTAGAAAAATTAATCAGGGATTAGACAGCCAAATTACCCTACATTCTGACGAAGGCGACCCAATGCCAAATAGTCCTTTCCCTTCTCTGAGCGATCCAGAAAAAGAATTGATTCGACAATGGATATTATATGGTGCTCCGGCAACGGGAGACTTAAAAGTTAACAATGTTTTGGTCACCGATATGATTGAAGAATATTATGACGGAAATGGTGCCGCCAGTTTTCCTGATGGTCCACCACCCGCTCCCGCTCCCGGAGAAGGTTTTCAAATTAAAATGGGTCCTTTTTTCTTACCTCCCAACGGTGAAGTTGAATATTTACAAAAATATGCCTTGGATTTACCCGCCAAGATCGAAGTGAATCGCTTAGATTTTAAAATCGCAAGTTATTCGCATCATTTTATTTTATACAAATTTAAGGATGCAGCGACCAATACTTCCGCAGGACTACGAACAAACTCTAATCACTTCAACATCGATATCGTTGGCGCCGTACAACAGGCAGAAGATATTAAATTGCCGGAAGGAACTAGCTTTTTCTGGAACGATGACCAAGTGTTGGATCTTAATTCTCATTATATCAATTACTCCAATACGATGATCTATCAGGCGGAAGCCTATCTTAATGTTTATACACAACCCTCAGGCACCGCTGCACAGGAAATGATTACGGAATTGCTCCCTAATATTTCCATTCCAATTCCTAATAATGGGAACCTCATTGGTCACAATAAACTAAATTTAAACTTAAACCATAGTACAGATTCTGAAGTTTTCATCTGGGCGCTTTCGGGACATACGCATAAGTATGGAAAAGATTATACGGCTAAGCTCTATACCAATAATACAGCATCCGATTTGATTTATGATGCTAAATGTCCCGAAGGTGTTCCCGGTTGTCCTTCACCATTTTTTGATTATCAACACATTCCTATTCGTTATTTTGATCCTTTGTTTCCTGCTAACTTTAATGGTTCTTCTGCGGGGGTACAACATCAGGCAAAATGGGTTAACTCGGGTCCTAGTCCCGTCGGTTTTGGTTTCACCTCTGACGATGAGATGATGATTCTCATTATAATGTATACCAATGATACCACGGGAATTGCTCCTACGTCCCTCAACGAGAAAAATCCGCTGGATGCCGCTACCATTAGCCCTAACCCAATGATTAATTACAGTGTGATTGAAGTACCGGAAAATTTAGGACCAATACAATTGCAGTTATTTGATATCCTAGGAAATGCAATTCGTCCTCCTGAACAACACTTCGAAACTAGGATTCGACTAGAACGTCGAGATTTGGTCTCAGGAGTCTATTTATATCGTTTAGCAGATCAGCAAGGTAGATTTCATACCGGAAAAATTGTAGTACAATAGATTCTCTCTGATCAAAATGGTGCCACTTGTTTGTGGCGCATAAAATTTTAATGGCTTATATTTTTTGATATCCTCGAAAAATATAAGCCATTCTTACTTTGAAGTTGTTTTAAAATGGGGGTTGAAATTAGTTGTAAGCGCTTGGTTTTCAAGATGAAGCTCCATTTTTTTTTCGTAGCCATAGCTACGGGGAAAAAAATTAGCTGAAATATTGGAAATCAATGGCTTGCAAATAAAT
>JBGCFY010000157.1:0-12541 GCA_045110315.1 Saprospiraceae bacterium | reverse complement strand
CATCTTTGGCAGCGCCTAAAGATTGAAATATTCTCGACATAAAACCGCCTTGCAGCGCAAATCCAAATTGAATCCCTAAGAATCCAAAGCTCATATTCCAAATGTCCCAAAATGATAACTTAGGTTTTTTCATGATTTTATGTGGTTTGTTGATCGATGATTTTTTTACTTAATTGAGTCTCCAGCGACTGACTTTTTTCCCGCGGCACCTACAAATTTGTATTGACCAAAATAAAGTGTATGACTACTATGTCTTTTTAATCAAGTAACCCCAAGGTGCTAATGTTAGTGTTTCACCAAGTTGACTTCCTTCCTCCATTACCGTTTCCATTTGAGCGATCTCCTTAGCGATTGGCGTTTCTTGTTTATCCTTTGATAAATTGATAAATACGGCCACTTGATTTTCTCCTTTGCTTCGCGTAAATGCAAAAACATTTCCGTTCGTTACCGTTTCAATTGATTGCATTTTACCGCCGTAAATGCCATTGGCTAAAGCTGCATTTTGATGTTTGAGCGCTAACAGCTGACTATAAAAGTTTGTATTTTTATAATCGCCCCATTCAAATAAATCTTTATTAAAAAAGGAAATGGTATCCGGTAAACCAGATTCTTGTCCAGAATAAATTAAAGGCATTCCATCAAAGGTAAAAGCTAGTACGGCTAAGGCATTTTCAGCGTCTCCAAGCACAGCGGGATAATTATTCCAAGAGTTTTCATCGTGGTTGGTAATGAAGTACATATGAATTGCTTGCTCTGGAAATTTCTTTTCTTGCTTTTCGTAAAAAGCCCAGACGTCTTTCGCATTTTGTTTTCCGTGAGCGATTTCTTTGATCACTTCTTTAAACTCCCACGAATAATTCATGTGGAATCCGTTTTCAAAATGAGCAGGTTCGTTGTCCCATTCGGCCAACATAAAAACGTGTTTTTCTTGATTCAGAGCTGTAATGGCTTGTTTCCAAAAATCATTTGGTACAAAGCCCGCAACGTCACAACGGTATCCATCTACGTCAATATCTTTTACCCAATAAGTAAGTGCATCAATCATGGCTGCACGCATCTCAGGATTATCATAATTGAAATCGGCTACGTCCGTCCATCCCGTAGGACTTCCCGTATTCGGATCTAAAGGATGGGTGATTGTATCATTGTCATGCGTATACCATTCTGGATGTTCTGTAATCCAAGCATTATCCCAAGAACTATGATTTGGAACCCAATCCAAAATAATTTTCATATCCATGGCGTGAATCTCTTTAACCATTGATTTGAATTCTTCAATCGTGCCATGGTAAGGATTAAGCGCTTTGAAATCTTTGACAGAATAATAAGACCCTAAGGTTCCCTTCCGCTTTAATTCCCCGATGGGAAAGATCGGCATAAACCATAAGATATCAACGCCCATTTTCTTAAGTCGTGGTAATTGTTTTCTGAACGCAGCGATATTTCCTTCCTCCGTGTATTGTCTAAGATTTACCTCATAGATATTTGCATTTTTAGCCCAGTCGGGAAGCACGCCTAGTGCAACGGGTTCATACTTTTCCATGGCGGTCACTGCGTTTTTTTTATTAGTTTCAGTCGTCGAATCACACGCGGCAAAAAGTAGCGCTAGTAATAAAGGGAGGCAATATTTTTTCATTATTATTTTTTTGATATTTTAAGTGATGGTTGAGCGGAACGCGTAGGAAAATAGAATCGTAGTTTATTTTTTCTTAAAGTATTCAAAACTATTTTGCGGTAAGCTAAGCTGGAGTGTATTAGTAGCAGCACCGAGCGTTGCATTTCCAAAACTAGTTTGATAATTACCTTGTAGGAAATTCGGAAGGTTTACCGTAATCTCTTTTTCCGCACCTTGATTAAAAGCGACAATCACTACTTCGTCAAAATAAACTCGGGCGTACACCAATACTTCCTTTTCGGTTTGCAACATATAAGTATCACCGTACAGCAAGGCCAAACTATTTTTTCTGGCATTGATAAGTGCGGTTGTTTTTTCCTGTAATTCTTTTTCTTCGGGAGACCAATTTTCAAAACGCATCATCCTACGATTATCTGGATCTCCTGCTCCAACCATTCCAATTTCATCTCCGTAATAAATGACGGGAATCCCCGGAATACTCATAAGAAAAGCATTCATGTTGGCTAACTTTTGGTACGCTCGCTTATCTTTTACTTGAATGTCTCGTTGGTATCCCGCTTCTTTTTGATCCTCATCAAACGCAACGGAGCCACTCGCCAATCCCATAAAACGCGGTAAATCGTGGTTTCCCGTAATATTTCCCATCGTAGCGTGATAGCCAAAGTAGTCAAAACTCTCGCGCATGGAGTTGGCAATATTCAGCAATGATTCCCCATCTTTAGCGAAAACGTCTCTTGCCGTAAAATGCAGGTTGAAATCAAATTGAGCATCCATCTGCCCAGAGTTAATGTAGCTTGCGATGAGTTCATTGCTACCAAAAGTTTCTCCAATTTGATAAACAGGTCGACCTTCTCCAATGATAATTTCTTCTTTAATCTTTTTGGTCAAGTGTCGCCAAAACTCTTCGGGAACGTGTTTGGTCGCATCGTGGCGGTAACCATCTAAACCAAATTTTTTAATCCAAAAGAAAGCGGAATCAGCCTGCGTTTTGATTACTTCAGGATTAGACAAATCGAGACTAGGCAAGAACGTATCAAACCAAGTCGTCAAGCGCTGTTCATCCCAGATTCGAATATTTTTTTTGCCATTTGGCAAGTCCAACGCCGTTGCCCATTCAGGATGTTTCTTATAAATAGGATGTTCTTCGTGTACATGATTACAAATGAAATCTAGCAACACATTCATCTCATTATCGTGCGCTACTTTCACCAATTCAAATAGATCTTCATCTTTACCAAAACGGTAATCAATTTTCGAAGAAGAAATGGGCCAATATCCATGATAGCCGGAATACCAACGTTGTGGTGCAGGATACTCTTGATAAGCGTCATAAGGATTTTGAGTAATTGGCGAAAGCCAAATTGTATTCATCCCTAACTTCTTAAAGTAACCCTCTTTAATTTTATTGGTAATCCCCTTGATATCTCCACCCATATAATTTTGAATCGGTAATAATCGCTTATCTTTTACCGGATCATCATTCTGAGTATCGCCATTATTAAAACGATCTACTAAAGCAAAGTACATGATCATCGCCTCGGTGTCCATTCGATTAAGTGCTTGTGTAGCGCGTAACACTTTCCCTTTACTCAAAGGAATTTTTAAATCGTTGGATAAGCCTTGGTCATTATAAGCATAAACGCGTAGGTAGCTTCGTTCTGGTACATTTTTTACTTTAGGAATGATAATTTCTAACTCGTTGTCCGTAAGTTTAGTTTCTAATAAATGATTTTGGTAATACGCTAGAACGCCGGTAGGTGGATTGGTAAACCCAATTTTTACGATGCCATTTTCAGCAGATTTAGTATACAAAAAAGGTAAACTTGCTAAACTAGGCTTCTCTACGATGAGCAAAGAATTAAATCCTCCCATTCCATTTCCAATAGAATCTTGGTTGGCTGGATCATTAACCCAAACGTCATCTACGACAAACTTATAAGGATAACGTCCTGGATTTAAAGACAAATTAGCCACCCAGCGATTCCCTTCTTTTGTCATTGGCGTTGTCGCTGGATTCCAATTATTTAAATCTCCAACGATCTGTACATTTGTTATCTTTTTCCTGGCTGGAGCATCGTAAGCCAATACTGCTTTTTGGCGCAAAGATTTCTTAGCTAAAATATCATAAGCGACTCCTTTTGCGTGAAACGTTAAATTAGATAAATACGCTTCTGACCCCGTTGTGGTTAACTTTAAAACTTCTTTATTATCTGTTAAAACGGCGGTGAGTGTTTTCCCCTTGACGTTGATCGAATCGATCATTTGAGGTTCCAAGAAATAATCTGCTAAGATAATTTCAGTTGTTGCTTCATTGAGTTGAATTGGTGTAGCAACGCCAGTGATTGCCGTAGCCGCCGTTCGATCTAAACTGACACGCGTCGGAGCATCTTTTTTACAAGCGAATCCTAAAAACAAACAGCAAAACAGGGCAATACATTGCGAGCGGTAAGGTAGACGTTGAGTCATGTATAAATTTGGTTAAACTTGGTTAAAAATGTCAGGATTTAGGTTCGGCGATAAAGCTTTACTCAAATCCTGACTGCTTGTTTTTATTTTTTCTGAGCGATAAAAAACAGCTTACTCAGAACACTTTAAATTTTTTGCGCCATCGTCATTTCCACTTTTTGCTGGGCATCAATCGTGCGTGGCGTTCCTGCGACTAATACGGTGATCGCAGTTTCCGATTCATTTTTGATGTAAACATTATCCGTTGTAACGGACACTTTTAATAAAGCGTTTCTAAATCTTATTTTAAAGCTGTACCCTTTCCAACTTGCTGGTAGAAAAGGCTGAAACGAAAGTTGTCCCGCAACGACTCTCATCCCCGAGAATCCCTTCACGAATGACATCCAAGTTCCGCCCATACTCGTAATGTGTAAGCCATCTTCGGTATCATTATTATAATCATCCAAATCTAGACGAGCAGTCCGTAAGTACATTTCGTAGGCCAAATCGTGGTCACCGATTTTCGCGGCTAAAATAGCGTGAACGCAAGGCGACAGAGACGATTCGTGCGTTGTCATCGGTTCATAAAACTGAAAATTTCTGCGAATGGTATCTAAGTCAAATTCGGATTCAAAAAAGTATAATCCTTGTAAAACGTCGGCTTGCTTAATGTAGCAAGATCTTAGAATTCGATCCCACGACCAATTTTGACAAATCGGTCGATCATTTTCTCCCAAAGCCGTAACGTCGTGTAACGCTTTGTCTAAAAATCCATCTTGCTGTAGAAAAACCCCACGCTCTTCGTCGGTAGGATAATACATTTTTTCAATAATCTCTTGCCACTGACTGGTTTCCTTTGCTTCTTTAAAGTTGATTTTCGCTGCGAGTTCTTGATACGCCTCCGGAGCTTGTTTTTTTACGTAATCGATTGCTTCTAGGGTGTAGCGCATGCACCAAGTGGCAATGTAGTTGGTATACCAGTTATTGTTAACGTTATTTTCGTATTCGTTGGGCCCTGTTACGCCAAGCATAACATATTTTCCTTTGGCTTCGGAATAATTCACCCGCTGGCTCCAGAATCGAGTAATACCAACTAAAACTTCCAACCCATATTCAGCCAAATACGCTTGATCTCCCGTATAATTAATGTAGTCTGAAATGGCATAAGCGATAGCGCCGTTACGGTGAATTTCTTCAAATGTAATTTCCCATTCGTTGTGGCATTCTTCCCCGTTCATGGTGACCATTGGATACAGCGCAGCACCGTCCGTAAATCCTAATTTCGCCGCGTTTTCAATTGCTTTTTCTAGATGGCGATGGCGGTAGATGAGTAAATTTCGAGCGATACTCGAATCCGCCGTAGCGAGGTAAAATGGTACACAGTAAGCTTCCGTATCCCAATAAGTACTACCTCCATATTTTTCTCCCGTAAATCCTTTTGGACCAATATTTAGTCGTTCGTCTTCTCCCGTATAAGTTTGATTCATTTGAAAAATACAGAAGCGAATGCCTTGCTGTCCTGCGACGTCTCCTTCAATTCGGATATCACTTTCTTCCCACTTTTCTGCCCACTTTTGTGTATGCGCAGTCAATAATTTATCGAAGCCGAGAGCACTCATTTCTCTTACGAAAGCCAGGCTACTTTCTTGCAGATTCGCTTTATCGTGATTTTCACTGGTCATGATGCCTGCATACTTACAAATGCTAATCGACTCACCCGCTTTTGCGGTGATGGTAGTTTGTCCTGCAACGTATTTGCTGCGTTGTACGGACTCAATTTCTAGCGAAAGCAAATCAGCGTTGCGGTACACTTCAAAGTGCATGGCGGCGGCAACTTGGAAAGCCGTTTTCTTCGTTTCTGCAACAACGGCTCCTTCTTTTCCGTTGATGTATGCTGAAATTGGATTCCAGAACTTTTCGTCATAATTCGAATCTTCGTTCCGTACATCGAAGTCGAGATAAGCGCCTAATTCGATGGTTGCATCAAAATCAACGGGAGTAACGGTATATTTAATAGCACCTAATTCTCTTCGAACAATGCTACAAAATCGCTGCGAATGAATTCGAATTGTACCTGCCGATGTTTTTACCAAGGCGGTTCGTTCTAGGCAGCCTCGTTGCATATCTAAAGTTCGATTAAACTCAAGGACTTCCGACTGTGCCAGATCGAGGACAACTCCGTTAATGGTAAGATCAAGACCAATCCAATTTACAGCATTCAACACTTTGGCAAAATACTCTGGGTAACCGTTTTTCCACCAACCTACTCTCGTTTTGTCAGGGTAGTAGATACCAGCCAGGTAATTTCCTTGCAAGCTTTCGCCAGAATAAGCTTCTTCGAAGTTACCTCGATGCCCCATGTATCCATTACCGAGGCTACAAATACTTTCTGTAATTTTATTAAAGGCTGGATAAAATCCATCTTCTATAACTTTCCATTCGTGGTGCGTGATATACTGCTTCATGAATTATCAGCTTTGTATTAGACTTTATTCTAAATAAAATAGTAGAAGTTGTTTTAGTCTAAAGTCTATTTATAATTGTTATAATTGTTGAAATATTTTTTCTTCTTTTAAACCTTCAAACCCTGAAATAACTTGATGGGCAGCACCTAAGTCCGCTTCCGCACCAACTCCAATGCAGTACATTTCACCCGCTAGGGCTGCTTGTACACCTTTAGGAGCATCCTCAAAAACGATACAATGCTTTGGTGGAATATTCAAGGCGGTTGCTGCTTTGAGAAATACTTCTGGATGAGGTTTTGCGTTTACCGTCTTAGTACCGTCAATAATGGCCTCAAAATAAGGCATCAAGGCTAGTTTCTCTAAGATCAATACTGCATTTTTACTGGCGGAACCTAAAGCAATCCGTATGCCTTTACTTTTGAGAAAATCTAAAAAGTCTAGGACTCCAGGCAAAATTTCTTCTCGCCCCATTTCCTTAATCAATTCCAAATACCATTCATTTTTTTGCTGGGTCAATGCTAGTTTTTCTTCCTCTGTTTTCTGGACATCACCGATGCCAAGAATAAGTTCTAGAGATTGCATCCGGCTAACGCCTTTGAGTGCTTCATTTTGAGCAAGACTAAAGTCGAAACCCAGTTCATTTGCCATTCTGCGCCAAGCAGCGTAATGATACTTAGCCGTATCAACGATGACACCATCTAAGTCAAAAATGCAGGCTTTAAGTTCTATTGTATTTTGCAAAGTAAAATTATTTGATGACGAAGCGCTTTAAAAGTAAGCGTAGCGCCAAGACTTACCGAGCTGGCAAGTGTTAAGATTTATTTTAAAAAAAGCTTCATTGAGTAATTCTGTTAGCGAATAAAGCATCAAAATATTGAAGTTTTGTTCGGCGGTCAAACAAAAATACATTTTTTTTCTATTGTGTCATAATGACACAAAGTTTTTTTTCTTAGTTTATAAGGAAGAAGCTGTTGAAAGCTTCAAAAAGAACTTGGAAAGTAGCCACTTCCAGCCAAAACGACTGCCCTAAGTCGCTAATTATCTGATTATTACTACCCCTACGTATAGACAAAAGCTATAAAATACCCCTAACAACAGTTTTTTTTCACTTATTTTCACATCCTTACGGTATTCTCCAAAAGAACTTAAGCGAGATTTGTAATTCCCCCAAAAAAAGAAGATTTTTAGCGCTCGAATTAAGCACGTTGAACATGCCAGTAAAAAAAGAAATTAAAGGTTACAGAGATTTAAACAATTTTAGTGTCGCCCTCTCCGTCGACTGTGTCGTCTTTGGGTATGATGATGAGGATAAAGATTTGAAGATCCTTTTGATTCGTAGTGAAACGCAAGAATATAGGGATCAATGGTCTTTATTAGGGGATTTGGTTTTACCTCAAGAGGATTTAAATGATGCGGCGGTCAGAATTCTCAAGAAAAGAACTGGCTTAGAAAATGTTTACCTTGAACAGGTTGAAACCTTCGGCAGACCAAATCGACATCCTAGAGGTCGTGTAGTAACGATTGCTTATTATTCTTTGATTAGAATTAAAGATTATAGTTTGAATGTGGAAAAACTGGATTTAGAAGCGCGTTGGCATTCCATCCAAGATATCCGCAAGTTAGCCTTTGATCACAACGAAATTCTCAATACTTGCTACGAACGTTTGAAAAAAGGTTTGCAAGAGCGTCCCGTTGGCTTTTCGATGTTACCCAAAAAATTCTCTCTTCGTCAGCTACAAAATTTATACGAAGTTGTCCTCAAGATCGAAGTTGATCGACGTAATTTCAGGCGAAAACTACGGAGTCATGATGTGCTCGTAGAACTTCCAGAAATCCAAAAAGGCGTTACACATCGTCCTGCTAAGCTATACGCTTTTGATAATTCCAAATATGAGCAATTGTTGAAAGCGGGGAAAACCTTCAATATTCCATAAAATTTAGCTTTTTATGAAGCTTTTTTTTAAAATGGGGAAGCAAAGGCGGGTTCCTTTAAAAATTGTTCGTCCGTTAGCGTTTTAAGAAAATTTATCAAATCTACTTTATCTTGTTCCGTCAAAAATAAGCCCGTTGCTTGTGTATTCAAAACCGTTGGATCCGTTGTGGCGGAAGACTGAATACCTTCATTGTAATGGTCAATAACTTCCGCTAGTGTTTCGAATCTGCCATCGTGCATATAAGGTCCCGTAATGGCTACATTCCGCAAGGTTGGTACTTTAAACTTGGCTCTATCTTCAGCATTTCCAGTTACTTCCGCTCTACCAATATCCGAGATTGTGGTCTCGCTATCCAAACCATTGTTCATATATTGATCATTTTCAAAATTAATCCCGCCGTGACAATGTGCACAATCCGCGCCAGAAGACGCTGGAAAAAATGGATTATACTCCGTCGTAAATAGCGTAAGTCCACGTGCTTCACTGGCACTGAGTTGTACCGTTCCTGCGCGATACTGGTCGAATTTTGACTGGTAAGAAACGATGCTTAGCATAAATTGCTCTAAAGCTAAAGCGATTTTGGATGCTTCAATCGTAGCTTCACCGAAAGCTCTCGTAAACTGATCCTGATACATTTTTGACTGTGACAATTTCGCAATAACCTGAGGCAAGGTTTCATTCATTTCTAAGGGATCTTCGATTGGTTTTAGCGCTTGGTCGCGGAGTCGTGTTGCTCGACCATCCCAAAAAAATTCATTGCTATGCCAAGCCAAGTTGAACACCGGCATTGCTTGTCTACGTCCCGCCAGTCCTTCTACCCCGATTGAAAATTGTCGTGCATCGGAAAAACCATCCGTTTGACGGTGGCAATCTGCACAAGCTTGACTACCATCTTTAGAAAGTTCCTTCTCATAGAACAACATTCTACCCAGTTGAACGCCGGCGACCGTTAACGGATTATCTGCGGGCAAGTTAGGTGGAGGAAAAGTGCCATATTCCAAAACGTAAGGCGTTTCGTCAATCGTTACCGGTGCTGTAATCATTACCTTTTCCTCTTCTTGGCAAGCAGCAAAGAAAAGCACAGCAAGACAAATTAAGGTAATCCATTTTGATGAACGCATATTTTTATCTTTAAAAAATTATTTTATTTAGAGCTTTCCCTGCTTTGGTAAAGTATGCGAAACAATAATGCAACGGACTTGAACAACCTTATTCTCGGAACAATGGATTTCTAATAAAATTCTCATCCGTTAATGCCGTTAGGAAAGCAAGTAAAGCGGTTTGCTCCGCGGTCGTCAAATTCAGTGGTTTCAGTAAAGCACTTTTATGTGGATGATTTTTTCCTCCCGTGGAATAATGTTCGATTACAGCTTCCAAATTATCCATCGAACCATCATGCATATAAGGTCCGGTAACGGCAATATTCCGCAAACTAGGCACTTTAAACAATGCGCGATCTACTTCTTTTCCCGTTAACCGAAATCGACCTTCATCCGCATACGTTTCGTACAGGCCATTATTTTCAAAAGCATAATTCGTAAAATTAAAACCTCCGTGGCATTCCGAACAATTCGTTCTATCACTAAAAAAAAGTTTCCTCCCCGCTTTTGCTTCAACACTCAAAGCACTCTCTTTTTGATTTTGCACATACTGATCATAAGGACTATTTCCACTAATCAAACTTCTTTCAAAACAAGCCAATGCCCGCGTGATGACGAATGGATTAGGCTTTAAATTATACGCTTCTAAAGCAAGGGCTACATAATGAGAATCTTCCTGCAAACGAGTGGATAAAGGAACAATATTAAAATCAAATTCTTGGTGTTCTTGAATGGGAACTAGCACTTGCATCTCTAGCGTAGGGACGCCACCTTCTCGCGTAAAATAAGGATGATAAGCAACATTCGCTAGACTCGGAGAATTCCTGTTTCCTGGACGTGCGGAGACGCCTAAACTTACCGCAAATTCATCGCTAAAAGCAAGATCAGGCTGATGACAAGAAGCACAGCTCACCGACGAATCTACCGATAGGATTGGATCAAAAAAGAGTTGCTTCCCTAATTCCCAACGGGCAAGGGTAAACTCGTTTCCTTCCGGATAATCAATGGCTGGAAATCCCTTGGGAATATGCGTTAACTCCTCCAGCGGAGAAACCGCTAAACAGTCCTCTACTTCCGTATGGCACGCTAAACAACATAGCACCAGCAGGCAACTCAGCAATTGAAATTGATTCGTCATCTTTTTATCCTTCTCTTATTGAACGAGGAGTTTTTTTGTGGCGATGGTTTTTCCTGCTTGTGTCAAGTGAACGAAAAACAGTCCTTTCTGATTAAGGTTTAAATTCACCACTTCCTTTCCGGTTAGATTTGATATTGTGCGAATCGTTTTACCCAAGATATCCATCACACGAACTTCATAACGATCATTGGTCGGAGTAACTAACTTGATGGTACTTTGACCAACAGTGCTAGGATTAGGAAAAACGATAAAATCTTGTTGCTCGTCAATGGTTTGAACAGAAGTTATTTCTTCCGTTGGACTAAACACAAAATCTCTAAAATTTTCCAACGTTTTCTGCGCGGTATTAAAGCTTCCATGATTAATGAGTCCTGCCTCAATGGAAATATCTTCTATCGCACGCGTGTAATCTGCGTCGATGTGTACCACCATTTCATTATCTTGAGGCGTTACTGGATAGAGAATGGTTTGTCGGAAATAGTTAGCATCTCCCAAAGCGTGTATTTCAATCGTTTGATCTAAATTGCTTCCTCCCTTACCTTCTAAAGCTACAAAACGATAACCGGAAGTCCAACCCCAATGCATC
Organism: Saprospiraceae bacterium; assembly: GCA_045110315.1. Taxonomy (GTDB): domain Bacteria; phylum Bacteroidota; class Bacteroidia; order Chitinophagales; family Saprospiraceae; genus CALFBG01. The sequence goes on along the minus strand of JBGCFY010000157.1, from coordinate 1,237 downwards.
GACGGCATTTTGGGCGCGAGCGGATGGTCTTCGGGATAGAGCGACGGATCAGAATGATTAAAATGATTACCCACACCTACCGAAAAACTTACTCCTTCTATTTCATCAATATCGTGAATTCCCAAGTCTACTTCTGTTGCTTCTCCCGCATCGGCCAATAGCCAAGTATTTTGAATATAAGTCTCCGTTCCTTGATCGTGGATAATCGCTATTTCTGAGATATAATATTGCAGGCGAGTTAATTGGAAATCTTCCCCCATATTATTGGTAGTTGCTTCCTCAAAAGCAAAACTATTCGTCCCCAATTTGTGATGAATTTTAACTTTAACGCTATTTTGAGCAATGGCACTCATTTGAAAAAGAAAGAAAAGACTGAAGAAAAGTAAGTTTTTTTTCATGACCAAAAATTTAATACTGAAGTTGTTTAAAAATAGATCTTAATATTTACAGGCAATTGTTTATCGCTGATTAATACGTTTTTTTCACTACACCACAACGCATCATTTTATCTCCAAAATAAGGATTTTGAATGGCTTCTTCTTTCGCCAGCCAATCGCCCCCTTCATTATCAAAAGCCATTGGGCAATGTTGTACGTAAAGCGTACCGCCTTCCTGACCAAAAGCATCTAGCGAAACGATCAAACTTTCAGAAATCAGACCAAAGGCTTCCCGTTGTGCCTCTACTGCTGCGGAGGTCGTAATATTGGTCGCATTTTCCTTTAGCGTATTTCGCTGTAGCGTCCAAAATTCCAGCGCAGCAGGATTCGTTAAATTTACCTCCGCTTTCGCTAAAACTTTTAAAAATGCCTGAGCCGCCTGAGCTGCTGCAGTATTATCTGTTTGCACTAAAGCATCCTTTAAAATTAAGTAACTTTCTGCAACTTCGTGCAATCTTTTTTTAAAAATTTCGGGTACCAAGGCTTGAAAATTTGGTGTGAGCCCAGTTTCTTCTTTTTGACCTCCACCGTTTGATTCATCATGCTTGCTTGGTTATTGAGTTGCGCCGCAGCGTCTAGGGTAAAATTACCGTAAGTGACGACCTCCTCTCCTACTTCCAAGCCCGTCGTCACTTGATAATGATCACCAAGGTTTTCGCCTAATTCAATGACTCTAAACTGGAAAGAGGGAATATCCATTTCAGGGACTTTGACGTAAACGACGGACTTTTTTTCCCGTCCACAGAACAGCAGATTTTGGTACCGTCAAGCTTATGCTGGCGCTTTTAGTTCTCTTTTGT
>JBGCFY010000156.1:0-24178 GCA_045110315.1 Saprospiraceae bacterium | reverse complement strand
ATAAAAAATAAAACTTATTTTTTTAATTTATAAAAAATTATAAAAGTAAAAAACACTTTTTTTAAATTAAAACACCGAAAATAAAAATTGTTTTTTGTTAGTGCTTTAAAAAAAAAAAAAAAAGGATTTCTATTCTGAATTAAAAAACTTTACCTTTGCAGCGTAGAAACCTTATCAAGAGTCTTCAAAATTTAATTCTTCGTTATGAAATTTGGTGTCGTTGTATTTCCTGGTTCTAATTGTGATGATGATATGATCCACGTCTTAGGAAGCGTTATGGGGCAAGAAGTTGTAAAATTGTGGCACAAAGAAGAAAATTTGTTAGGGTTTGCTACGGGAGATTGTATCATTTTGCCGGGTGGATTTTCTTACGGAGATTACATGAGAGCGGGCGCAATTGCTCGGTTTTCACCCATTATGAACGCCGTTATCGAATTCGCAAATCAAGGTGGTTTTGTCTGGGGAATTTGTAATGGATTTCAAATTTTATGCGAAGCGGGGCTTTTACCCGGCGCACTACTTCGGAATCAACACCAGAAATTTATTTGTAAGAATGTGTTTCTCAAAACGCAAACCAAGAATTCAGCCATTACGGCAGAACTAGCCCTAGATCAGCCACTCAAAATTCCAATCGCACACGCGGAAGGGCGTTTTCATGCCGACGAAGCTACTTTGCAATCGCTTCAAGATAATGATCAAATCTTATTCAAGTACTGTCACGAAGATGGTACGATTGACGCCGAAGCAAACCCTAATGGTTCTGCTAGAGGTATCGCCGGAATTTGCAACGCTAAGCGCAATGTATTTGGTATGATGCCACACCCCGAACGCGCTGCCGAAACTGCACTCGGGAATCAAGATGGAAAAGCTTTATTTACCGCGCTCCTGAATACGGTCACCACAGAAATGGTTGGATAATATTCCCACTTTTTTCTGATGCAGTATTGATGTTTACTTTACCAAGTATTTCTTCATGACTTCAGTTGTTTAAAATAGCGTTGAAGTTATGCTAAAATTGGGTATTAACGGCTTAGTCTTGATACTTGCTACTGTTTTATGCAAAAAATAATGGTTAATTTATTATATTCGCTAATTCAAAATGTATAATTAACAATTTCGTATTCAGAATTTCATTTCCCTATAATTATACAATCCTAGCCGAAAGGCAAACATATCCTCAATCTTCCATTGCAATTGCTTTCAATTGGTGAATTACCTTGTATCGCAGCAAGTGAGGAAGATAAAAATTCCCTAACCGAAACTTCTTACTTAGTATTTGCCAAAATCGTTTGTGATGAACACAACTTGGCGTAAATATTGCATAAATATTATTTGAAAAATAATATAAAATATACATATATAATTAACTGATGAGAACTATCCTTTTTATCTTTTGTTGCTGTTTCGCCTTCCAATCTGCCGCTCAGTTGGCTCCCGTAAAATGGTCATTTGAAGCAGAAAAAGTCAATGACAAAGAATACAACATTATTTTTACCGCAGATATCGATCGAGGTTGGTCGGTTTATTCTCAATACCTTGAAAGTAAGGACGGTCCAATCCCCACACAATTTGCTTTTAATCCAAGTGAAGGATTGGAGCTAGTGGGCAAAATGCGGGAGATGGGCAACAAGAAAGAAAGCTTTGATCAGTTATTTGGGATGAAGCTTGTCAAATTTATGCGTAAAGCTAAATTTACACAACGCGTCAAGATTAATACGGTCGCGACTTCCGTCGAAGGTCAACTAACTTACATGACTTGCAATGGAAAGAGTTGTTTGCCGCCTGAAAATATCGATTTTAACATTTCCTTAAGAGAATAATTTACGATAATTTGGCTCTTAACATATTCGACAATAAGACATATGAATTTTAACACAGGTTAAACCGCCTTCTTTTCAACGTTAAAAGCAAGGAAGTTCCTGTTCCGGTGTTATTTTCTACTTAAATTTGAACTGTCGTACAATTGGCAGTAAGCACCAGATGACTTACTGCCAATTGTTTATCCTGACGATTTATGTTATTTTTGTCATCAAGCTGAACCCACTAATATAATTTTTCTTATGAGAGTAATGATCACCTGCCTATTGGCACTATTTTTTTCCAGCACTTCTTTATTCGCTCAAGTTCTAAATCCTGTCAAATGGGAGATGAGTCAAAAGCAAATCAGTGCACAAGAGTTTGATTTAATCTTTACAGCTAATATTGATCAAGGGTGGACGATCTATTCTCAGCACACCGATGAAGGCGGTCCAGTACCTACTTCTTTTGAATTTGATGCGGGTACACATTTCACCCGAGTGGGAGAGGTTAAAGAGTTAGGTAAAACAAAAGAAGGCAACGATCCTCTTTTCGGCGTTAATGTCATCAAATTTAAAGAGCAAAAAGTACGTTTTATCCAGCGGGTTAAAGCAACAGATTTATCAAAGTCAATTACGGGGTATTTAACTTTTATGACTTGTGATAATGCACGTTGTTTACCTCCAAAAGATATTGACTTTGACTTTAAGCTTAAAGCCAACAAAACGAAAAATACTGATACTGGCAACGCATCTAATAAAGATAAGGATAAAGCTGCCGCTCTTGCGAAAGCAGAAGCTATGAAAAAAGCAGCCGCAGAAAAGCAAGCCGCCGCGGCCAAAGAAAAATTGGCACAATCCGAAAAAATAAAAGCAAAAAAAGCAGAAGATAGAGCACTCATTACTAAAGCGGAGGCAGAAAAGGAAGCTATCGCCAAAAAACTAGAACTTAACGCTGCTGGCGGTGCTGCTCAGGGATCAGCTGGCGCCAATGCGAAGGAAGAACAAGGAGAAAGTGGTATTCTTGATCCTGTAAGTTGGACCTTCAAAAAAGAAAAAATCAGTGATACCGAATACGATTTAATTTTTACCGCAACGGCAGAAACAGGCTGGACGATCTACTCACAACATACGGAAGAAGGTGGTCCTGTTGCGACTAGTTTTCTACTAGATGCAGGTACGCATTTCGAAGCGGTAGGAGAGACAGAAGAAAAAAGTAAGAAGAAAGAAGGACCAGATCCTCTTTTTGATGGCGTTAACGTCATCAAATTCGTAGAAAATCCAGTAACGTTTCGACAACGAATCAAATGGACTGATACTAATAAGGCGATTACTGGTGCGGTTGAATTTATGACTTGTGATAGTAAACAATGTTTGCCACCAAAATTTATAGATTTTTCTTTTGACTTGAACAAAGGGATAGTAGGGAATAAGGCAACGGGCAATTCTGCTAAAAATCAGCAAGGAAATGTAATTGATCAAGTTCGTCCAAGTTTAGTATCTACGAATAAAGAACCCATCGGAGATTGCGGTGGAAACGAAGAATCGTCTAGTAATTTACTATGGATTTTCTTCGGAGGTTTCATTGGTGGTTTACTCGCCTTACTGACACCTTGCGTTTTTCCAATGATTCCATTGACAGTAAGTTTCTTCACCAAAGGAAGTAAAGATAAAAAACAAGGAATCAAAAACGGACTGATCTACGGTTTGTCAATTATTGTGATCTACGTTGCAATTGGTTTATTAGTGACGGCTGTTTTTGGTCCAAAAGCATTGAATGAATTGTCTACCAATGCCATTGCAAATGTACTCTTCTTCTTAATCTTTGTGGCGTTTGCTTTTTCCTTTTTTGGATATTACGAAATCACACTGCCAAGCTCTATCGCCAATAAAAGTGACTCGATGGCTGATCGTGGTGGTTTGATCGGAACTTTCTTTATGGCATTTACGCTGGCGATAGTTTCGTTTTCTTGTACGGGACCAATTATTGGAACGGCACTCGTTCAATCTGCCGTAAATCCGCTAGGACCTTTTATGGTCATGTTTGGTTTTTCCACCGCACTTGCCTTACCCTTTGGTCTTTTTGCTGCTTTTCCAGCGTGGTTAAACTCATTGCCGCGTTCTGGTAGCTGGATGACTTCCGTCAAAGTAGTTCTTGGGTTTTTAGAATTAGCATTGGCATTAAAATTCCTTTCGGTAGCAGATATGACAATGCACTGGGGGATTTTGAAATATGAGTTATTTATGGGATTATGGATTTTAATCTTCGCTGGAATGACCTTATACCTTTTTGGGTACATCAAGTTTCCGCACGATAGTCCACTCAAAAAGTTATCAATGCCACGGTTAGCTTCTGCCATAGGCGCACTCGCCTTTACGATTTATTTGTGTACCGGATTTATGTTCAACGAAAGAAGCCAGTCATACAATGCCTTAGGTGCATTAAGTGGATTAGCGCCGCCAGCTTACTATAATTATTTTATTGGCGAAACGGATATTACGAAGCCTAATCCTACGATTAAAGCAAAATATCCTTCTTTTACAAAATGTGCTAACAACTTGGATTGTTTCAAAGATTACTACGAAGGTTTGGCTTATGCCCAAGAAGTGAATAAGCCTGTCTTTTTAGATTTTACGGGATATGGTTGTGTAAATTGTCGAAAAACGGAAGAGCATATTTGGAGTGTAGATAACGTATGGAAGAAACTAGACGAAGACTTTGTACTCGTTTCTCTTTATGTAGATGATCGTAAAAAATTGAAAGAGACGCTAATTTCAAAACCTACGCAGGAGAAATTACGGAATATTGGTAATATGTGGGCAGACTTCCAGATTGTCAATTTTAAACAAAACTCTCAGCCTCTTTACGTTATTATGAGTCCCGACGAAAAAGTATTGGCGAGACCAAGAGGATATAAAGAAGGCGCAGAAGATTATGCAGACTTTATGGATTGTGGCTTGAAAACATATGAGAGTTACGCTCAACAACAAGGAATGAAATAGTCTTTTTTGAGAAATATGGTTTAACGAAAAAAGGTTTTGACGTACGTCAAAACCTTTTTTGTAGGGAATATTCTCATTATTTAGGAATATGAATCGTATAGCTTTTTCCCGCATTATTCGTCAATTTACCAGCCGTTAGCCAAGGATTATAGACTTTCAGCATTCGATAACTAACGTTATATTTTTTAGCAAAATCTCCCCAATTGGGAATGCTAGTTTTGACTTCTACAGAATTGTAATTATCTAAAGGAGGGTATAATTCTGAGTCGGCAATATAGAAACCGAAATCATTTGGACGAGATAAAATTTCTTTCAGGGCGACAATTCTAAAAACGTATTTGGAAGTTTCTCGATTTAAATTGAGATCAAAATAATTACTTTCACGTTGCGAAGACTTCTCTTTCTTCAAGCGAGTACCTCCCATGTTGTAAGCTGCCGCCGCGAGTGTCCAACTCCCAAATCGAGCCTTGAGTTTTTTGAGGTATTTGCAAGCTGCTCGCGTTGATTTTTCTAAATGATAGCGCTCATCTATTTCCTTGCTAACTTGCAAACCGTAAGATTGCCCCGTTTTTTTCATGAACTGCCAAACGCCTTTTGCACCTGCCGGCGAGGTCGCATTACTCAAATCACTTTCCGCAACTGCTAAGTATTTCAAATCGTCCGGCACCCCTTCTTCTGCTAAAATGCGTTCGATAACGGGAAAGAAGCGATTGGCACGTTTAATATTTACAATCGTTTTAGAATGGTAATAACTATTTCGCATCAACTCCATATCCAAGCGTTCCTTAACGTCAAAGTTATCCATTGGTAAAGCTTCTCCTGCAAAGCTAAAGGCACGATCAAGGTCCATGGGTTTAATGACTTGCGGAAGTGTTTGTCCTGTACCGTTTGAAGTGGTGGAATTTTGTTGCTTCGAAGAATTATCTTCGCCAGTATAAGAACTAAAAACTGCAAAGGTTAAAACAGCTGCCAAAACGAGGACATAGGCGCTAATTGATTTGAGCATAGTTAAGGGATTTTAAGAAAGTAGTTAGATGACTTCGACAAATGTCGGAAGCGAATTCGAATTCTCAAGATAAAAAAACTTATTGATTTTTATAATATTTATACAACGTAAGCGAAGTAAGGTTACAAAATGAAGGATTATTTATGCTACGTGTATTAATTAATTTCATTGCAAAGTATTGAAATAATTTCGATGTATAGGTTTCTTAACGGATAGCATAAAAAATAAGAAATGTTCAGGTTTGCGTTGAACTGAAAAATTCGTGCCGTCAAAAAGAGGGTTGATGAACAAGATAGGAATTATCTGAAGCCAATGTTGTTACCGTACTGTTAATTACAGCAATTAAATTTTAGCAAAGCAGACTACAACCTGAAGTATTATTTATTGCAATAACGAACTTGGTCTGCGAATAGATTTACTTCTGCTTCAAAACGCGTGGACGTTTAAAAATCGGGACAGTAGAACAAGGTTCTCCGTACATGATGCTTTGGGCGTAAGGTTGAAGTTTTTGGGTAAGGCCAACGTAAGCGGCTGGAGGTACGGGCTTGTTGCTACAACCTTTAATGACGATTCTTTTCCCTTCGTACTGACTCGCGTCCCAAGTCGCTAATATTTTATCAAAAAAGGTTGCATAGAATTGGGTGAGGTCTCCTTGAAAAATTTGTAAGGCAAACGGAGTGGCGTAAGCAGCAACGAGCATATAAGCCCAAACGGGAACAATTGCATCGGTCGAACAGTAAACAGCGAGGTGTTTGCCTTGGTATTGTGACCAATCGTGTGCTTTAAGTGCCGCTCTAAAATCTTTTTCTTTTAAAATCAATTCTTTAAATAAGTAAGCTTTCAAATCGAATACAGCGGTTTCTTCACTCGGGAAAAAATCTTCCAGATTGATGGTAATTAAACCACTCGATGCCACTCTATTCACTAAAGGATTACTTTTATTTTCCATAATTGATTTAATTTGCGTTGATCCTAAATTACCTATTCCTCTTCGGAAGTCATTTTTTCAATCGGCATTTGAGCCTCAATGATTGGTTCTTCTTGTCCTTCTTCGAGAATTTGTTGTATTTCTTGTGCTTCTTCTGTGGGCGTTGTCGATGCTGGAACAGATTCAGCAGGTAAATCTTCTGTAACTACCGTTTCATCAGATTCTTCGGCCGTAATGACTTCGGAAGAAAGGGACTCTTCTAAATTTCCATTGACTTCGATGATTCCCGCTTCCGTTTCTTCCGCTGTTCCTGTTTCTTCGTTTGGTGCGCCCTCTTCCGAGTTATTGATTTCATTTAACTCTTCGATGGGAGCTGATTCCCCAATTTCATTATCGGGCATTTTGAAATCTTTTGGCTTGGGTAAATCTGTCAAAGATTTGATTCCAAAATAATCCATAAATTTTTCACTCGTGGCATAAAGTAAAGGTCGCCCAGGACCATCACTTCTTCCTGATATTGTAACAAGTTCTTTCTCTAAAAGTTTTTGAATAGAATAATCACAACTCACGCCGCGTATTTTTTCCATTTCTCCTTTGCTGACGGGCTGCTTATAGGCAACTAAAGCCAAGGTTTCGAGCGCGGCTTTAGAGAGTTTCTTCTTCGTCGTTTGTTTTAAATAAGTCGCAATCGTATTAAAATAAGCGCCTTTACTCAAAAATTGGTAACCTTTAGAAATTTCTACGATTTCAAAAGAGAACACATCTGCTTGGTAACGTGCCATTAATTGCTCAATTGCCTCTTCGAGGACTTCCACTTTGAAGCTGGTCTCAAATACTTCGTCCAAGCAGGCTTGGATATCTTCAAAGCTGATTGGGTGTTCCGAAGAGAAAATTAGGCTCTCAATGTGTTGTTCTAATAGTTTCATGCGTTGTAGTTGGTCTATAATGTCGCAAAAATAAGCAATTGAAACTGAAGCAGGTAATTAACGAAGTAGAACCTTAAAAGGTTTTTAAACAACTTCCGTATTTAGTTTGCCTTGGTATTTAATAATCAGTGGTGTTGATTTATTGATCAAAGGGAAGAATAGGCAAGGAATTAGCACTAACCACGAGAAAAAGTAGTCGAAAGTTAATGGTATGAAGTATTTTGGTGTAAATAGTTATGCGGCTAAAATATGGTAATCGATGGCTAATTTTCCGCCGTACAACGTCGCTGTAAGAGTTCCTGAAAGGCAGCATCTTTGATCAGCCGTTGATAACTGGTTTGATTATGATCTTTATTGTCGAGTAAATCCACATCTAAATAGTAAAAATCACACAAACCTGCGTAAGCTTTGAACTCGTAAACGGTCTCGATGAGGCAACGGCAATAATCGGGATCCGTTTCTGTAAATAAACTTAAATACTTTTCGGCGACCCGTTTTTTGTAAATTTGAATCTGTTGTAAGGTCGGTCTAGAGTAATCAATTCGATTGTAATAAGGATCATCAGGTACATATTTGACTACAAACTCATCTCCTTTTTTTAGCGGCATTTTATTTTTAATGGCGTAGGGTTGACTTTTTTCTGCGGAAATTGCTTCTCCATCTACCACAAAGAAATAACTAACAAGTTTAGATCTCCCCTTCGTAATTTGTGAAACTCTTCCGTGCGTTTCATGTGAATTCTTATCTATGCCATACAGCGGATGCAGCTTTTTTTGATGATTGTAAATAGAAATACCAGCCGAAAAGCCTAGAATCAAGACGACCAATCCAATGCCAAAGGCAAGCGTTTGATAAAAGTCTTTTTTATCTATTTTCTTGCGCACGCGATTGAGTGGCGTATCAACTTCTTTATCAATATCAAGCCCATAAAGGAATTGTTCTCCTTTCCGTTCAATAGTAATCGTACACAACTCATCGTCAATAAAAACACTGTAAGTCTTCGTTTGATGTACTTTAAAATCTACCAGAATTACTTTTGAATTACAGTGAATAACTAAATGACCAGACTTCGCCCCGTGTAATAGGCCGACTGATTGCTTTTTTCCTCGGCCGTCGATGAATTGCCATTTAAATTGATTCAAGCGTAAAATGAGATTTAGAAGTTAGAAAAATGAGATTTAGAAGTTGAAAAAATGAGATTTAGAAGTTGAAAAAAGAGATTTAGAGTTAGGAAAAATAGATTCAGTGTAAGAGAATAAGGTTTTAAAACAAAAAATACTACTTTACAAAAGCTTCTGCCACTAATCAAAAGCCTTCTATAAGTTAACTAAAAAAAGCTATAAAAGATACAGTCGTACTGAATTATATAGTGTTAAAACTAAACTTTAACTATTATTTAGTTGAATTGAAAGGCAAGTTCAGACATAAATTAGGCATTCCGCGAAAAAAAAAGCATATTTAATCTAAATAGTATCTCCAAGTTCCACGAACTATTCCCGCGCCGCAAAACGTGCACCTAAGCCATAAGTTATGAATGCTGAAGAAAGTAGCCTGCTTAAAGAAAAAATACTAGCCAAGATTTCCGAAATAGAACTCGAAATTGAGAAACTCGAAGTATCTACCCAACCGATTTCTCCCGAGAATGCCATCGGACGAGTAAGTCGGATGGATGCGATCAATAATAAAAGTGTTGCAGAAGTGGCACTGCGCTCTTCGAAAAAGAAGCTTACGAAACTAAAGGTAGCCTTAACTAAAATCGGTAAACCAGGCTTTGGGATTTGTGCGATGTGTCGCCATCCGATTCCGACGGCTAGGTTAATGTTTATGCCAGAAAGTTCTCGTTGCGTACGCTGCGCAGATCGGTGAGTTTGTGTGGAAGTTGACTTTCAATATTCTAGCAATGGGATAAAAAAAAACAGGGCACCTGCGAAAAAACGCAGCACCCTGTATAACCCCAAAAAACCAAATGAAAACAATCTTTATAGATTCCGAAGTGGAACCTGTAACGAATTGTTCAACTTATTATTAGTCAAACAAAGCTCGTCAAAATCTATTTTGTGTTGCTTGTTTGTTATACTTTTATAGCAAACAAAAGCAAGACTTTAAAACAAATTAAACACATCTCCTCATTTCTTACGCACGGCTTAACCTGTATACTTTTTCGTTTCTATTCCTGCTGCACAAAACACTCAAAAAAAGTATTTATTTTTAAAGACACCATTTTGACGACAGCCCTTTATGAAGGTCACATTTCCCAAAATGAAATGGTCACTTTATGTGGCTTTTACTTCTCTTTTTTTCTGAAAACGGTAAATGTAAAACTTGTTTTCTTAAAAAATTAACTAAATAATAATTAACACAAAGATAATATTTACCTTAGAGTGATTCCTAAAAAAGGATAATTAAATTGTAGTAGAGTTAATAGTTAAATAAGCTTTTGTTTCGGTTTGTAGTATTTTTGTGAAATTATATTTTGAATTAATCTTATATTAAACAGTAAGAGAAATTTAAATTGGCAACGACTATTGATTCAAAGTGTTAAAAAAATGTTAACAAAAATAATTAGTTAAAAAAATATAGATTTTTGGCAAAAATTAAGAAAATATTCGTCTGCACAGAATGTGGAACGGTATCCCCCAAGTGGGTAGGAAAATGTCCCGCGTGTGAAAATTGGAACACTTATCAAGAGGAAGTTGTTCAAAAAGAAACAAAACAAGAGGAAAAAAAGAAAGCTTGGAGTAGTGTCAAAAAGCAGTCAACTTCCAAACCTATCGCATTACCAGAGATCGTCGCTGGGAATACGCAACGTATCGTTTGCCCCGACGAAGAGCTCAATCGGGTTCTCGGTGGTGGTATTGTGCACGGTTCTTTAATCCTAATTGGCGGGCAGCCAGGAATTGGTAAGTCTACCTTAATGTTGCAGATTGCTTTAGGCATCGAAGCAAAAGTTTTGTACGTCTCTGGAGAAGAAAGCGAAGAACAAATCAAAATGCGTTCGGATCGAATCGCGAAACCACGAGCCAATTGTTTTGTACTAACGGAAACGAACGTGAGCAAAATCTTATCGCACGCTCAAAACCTACAACCCGATTTACTTGTCGTAGATTCTATTCAAACCCTCTCTTCTCCACATATCGACTCTACGCCAGGTAGTGTTTCGCAGGTGAGAGAGTGTGCAGGTGAATTACAACGTTTTGCGAAAGAAACAAATATTCCGATTATTATTATTGGTCACATTACCAAAGAAGGTTCGATTGCGGGACCTAAATTGCTAGAACATATTGTGGATGCCGTTTTACAGTTTGAAGGAGATCGAAATTATACGTACCGAATTTTGAGGACGATTAAAAATCGATTTGGTTCTACGGACGAATTGGGGATTTACGAAATGCAAGCCAACGGTTTACGCGAAGTATCCAATCCTTCGGAATTACTCTTGTCCCAAAAAGAAGAAGACCTGAGCGGAAGTTCTATTTCTGCCACGATGGAAGGAATGCGTTCGATGTTGATTGAGACGCAAGCCTTGGTGAGTACCGCCGTATACGGAACACCGCAGCGCTCCGCCACTGGATTTGATTTGCGCCGATTAAGTATGTTATTGGCCGTACTCGAAAAACGTTGTGGTTTTTTATTTGGTCAACATGATGTATTTTTAAATATTGCGGGAGGAATTAAAGTAGATGATCCAGCGATTGACTTAGCAATTGTAAGTGCCTTGATTTCTTCTTTGGAAGATGTTGCGATTCCGCAAGATATTTGTTTTGCAGGAGAAGTAGGCTTGTCGGGAGAAATTAGATCGGTCAACCGTATCGAACAACGAATACAAGAAGCAGATCGCCTAGGATTTAAAGAAATTTACATCTCTACTTATAATACTAAAGGCTTGGACCAAGATCGATACGACATCAAAATTCGGACGGTCAGCAAAATGGAAGAACTTTATCATACGTTATTCGAAGTGTAAATTTGTCGCGGTCCTTAGGTTGATTTTTTTATGAGCAAAAATCAAACATCTCTCCCGTTTTGATGTTTATATAATATGGCAACGATCAAAGAAATAGACGAGCTCTCCACCAAGCATCCCATCTTGTTATTTGATGGCGTTTGCAATCTTTGCAATCATTATGTTCAATTTGTCATTGAACGTGATCCGGCGGCACGTTTTCGTTTTGCTTCTTTGCAATCAGATACTGGACAAACGATTCTTGCCGAAAAAAAATTGAGCAAGGCTTTGGGAACGGTTGTTCTTTTAGATGATAAAAAAGTATACACGCACTCCGATGTGGCGTTACAAATGACTTTACACTTGGGCGGCTGGTGGAAAATGCTCTACGGCTTTGTCATCATTCCTAAATTCATGAGAGATGGAATTTACAACTTGATTGCCGATAATCGTTACCGCTTGTACGGTAAAAAAGAAAGTTGTATGCTCCCTAGCCCTGCATTAAAAACTCGGTTTTTAGACGTTTAGGCCTTTATCCTTCCCACTAATTTTTCAATTTATTCTTGGTACTAATTTATTTTTTGTTTCCGACAAGACGACTTCTTCGAATCTTGCAGTGTGATCGTTTTACCCGAAAGGGTAGGAAAATAAGGCTAGAGAAGCGGTAATTTAGCGTATGCTTTTTTTAAACTAAAACTGTTTAGTTTTTCGCTTGAACAGTTTCCGCTAAAATAGAAAACCTTATGAAAAATTTTGTACCAGGAGTACTGCTAATCTTAACCATTGTAATCTTGAGCGCCTGTGGGAAAGCAAGCGTAGAATCAGAAACTAAACGTTGGCAATCTAACCAAGATCGAATCACCCGCTTACGGGCTTTATATCCGGGGTTTTCCGGAGCACTAGATCATGCCTTTGCCGAAGCTAGAACGGCTATGGTCGCTGCGGAGCAATTAGAAGGGGAAACTAAAATTGCAGCGATGACAAAGGCTAATCAAAAAGCAAGTGTCTCTTTTATCCGAGAGTTGGATCAAATGGATCGCCTCGTCCAAAAGATTGAAGATAAAATCACGAAAGCCAAGCAAACTACTACTAAAAAGAATGACCAAAATGCCGCTTGGGACGCGGCGCGCAGAGCAGATAACGCAATTCGGGAAAGTAAGAATAAACTTTCGTTTGCAAGTGTAAAAGAAATTGCGGCTGCAAATGCGATCACAAAATCAGTTAAATCACAATTGGACGGTGCCGAAAAAAGATTAGAAGAAGTGATGAAGGTGGCGAAAAAAGTCGAAAAAGAAACGAAGGAAGCTGCGGAAATAGCCAAAGAAGTGGAAGCAGAAAAGCAAGCAGATATTGTTTGTAGTTACTGTAAAGCGCGTAATACACCCGACCAGAAAGAATGCAGTAAATGTAGCGCACCGTTGTAAATACTCGTTGAATTTCGTTGAATTTCGTTGAAAAGAAAGTTGCTCAATTGTAAACTTTCAGCCAGGACTGTTAGCTAAAAATGATGCTAAATACTCGTCGGCTTACCAATCTCGCGGGATGGGAAGGAAGCTTTGGTTTTGAATCTAGTTTTGAAATAACTTCCCGTTCAGAGGAGGATTCTCGAAAATACACTTGACCTTTCTTATTATTATAAGTATTTTCGCAGTCTTAAAAACTTATTTCATAAAAAATCAACGATGAGTATTAAAAGAATTGAGATTGCTGATTTAATCAAGCAACCAAAAATAGACGAAACAGTATTGATCAAAGGGTGGGTGAGAGCATTTCGAGCCAATCGTTTCATTGCCTTAAATGACGGTTCTTGCTTTGGTAATGTACAAGTTGTTGTTGATTTTGAAAATCTTGAGGAAGCATTGTTGAAGAAGATCAACTTTCATGCTTGTATTGCAGTGGAAGGTAAGGTTGTTGCTTCGCAAGGATCAGGGCAAAATATAGAGGTCGTAGCCGATAAAATAGAAATTCTCGGGGAAGCGAATCCCGAAGAATATCCATTACAACCTAAAAAGCAAACGATGGAATTCTTACGAGAAAAAGCGCACTTGCGGATGCGAACCAATACTTTTAGTGCGGTATTTCGGCTTCGCCATGCTTTATCTTACGCGATTCATAAATATTATAACGATCGAGGCTATTATTATATGAATACGCCGATTATTACCGGATCTGACGCAGAAGGTGCGGGAGAAATGTTTGGGGTTACAACTTTTGCACCGAACGCAGCTCCAACGACGGAAGATGGTAAGGTCGATTACAAACAGGATTTTTTTGGTAAGTCAACTAACCTGACCGTTTCTGGTCAATTACAAGCGGAAACAGGTGCGCTAGCGATGGGGAAAGTTTATACCTTCGGACCGACTTTTAGAGCAGAGAACTCCAATACTTCTCGCCACCTTGCGGAGTTTTGGATGATTGAGCCGGAAGTTGCCTTTTATGATATCGTAGATAATATGGATTTGGCGGAAGATTTTGTCAAGTACCTCTTGAACCACGTTCTGGACAATTATATGGAAGATCTTACTTTCTTGGATAAGCGTATTCAGGATTTGGAGAAAAATATGAAGAAAGAAGAACGTCGTACCATGGGACTTATCGAAACGCTCCGTTTTGTAGTCGATAATGGTTTTGAACGAATCACTTATACGGAAGCGATTAATTTACTACGCAATTCTAAACCTTATAAAAAAGGACGTTTTGAGTTTGAAGTGGAGTGGGGGAAAGACTTGAGTGCGGAGCATGAGCGTTGGTTGGTCGAAAAGAAATTCCAAAAACCAGTGATCGTTCGAGATTATCCAAAAGAGATTAAGTCTTTCTATATGAGACAAAATGATGATGGCAAAACCGTTGCCGCAATGGATGTACTTTTTCCAGGAATTGGGGAAGTGATCGGTGGTTCGCAACGGGAAGAGCGATACGATGTTTTGAAAACACGAATGGACGAAATGGACATTCCCGAAGAAGAGCTCTGGTGGTATTTAGAACTGCGGAAATTTGGTGGTGCACCACACTCCGGTTTTGGTCTTGGTTTTGAACGCATTGTCCTCTTTGTAACTGGAATGTCTAATATTAGAGATGTAATCGCTTTTCCTCGATCTCCAGGAACGGCAGAATTTTAAAATATTCTTTTAAAATAGAACCTTTACTGATCAGAGCGAGTATTAAACTTGCTTGGTTTACGGGTAGCTTTTTTATTGCAATTGTTAAGTTAGCAGTAGAAACGTGGCTTTAGTTTCCTTAATTTATGCTAAAACGCCTGTATTTCAGTGGATTAGCTAAAGTTGGTATACCATTTGGGGGAAACATGATGAGATAAACTAATTCACGGCAGTCGGTGCTCAAGTTAAGTTAAGTACCGATTATCCCGGAGAAAAACCATCATGAATTTAGAAAGGTTCAAAAAACTAGGGGGAATAGTAATGGTCGTATTACTATTAAATATCTGTTGTAGTCCTTGTGATAAGGATCAACGGTACTTTAGTGTGATTGATATGTTTATCCGCAACGTAGAACGACAACCAGATGGGACACATAGTTTTGCGGATCTTCCAGATGGTACGACGATGCAATACCAGTCTTTTTCTATCATGCTCACCGTAGGCGTGGAATACCTTGCTGACAACTCAACTTTGCTCAATCCTTTCCTTACACCGGTCTATGGCTGTGATGCACCGCCACCACTAGCCAACGATAAAATAGAAGATATTGAATTGACTTGCTATGCCGATTTTTTGCTTGCCAGTGGAGATACCATTTTTGCCGGAGAGCGACTAAACCCTTACTTTGATGTTTCTGGGGAAGGGATTACGAATCGTAGTTTATCTGAATTTTTGAATGAGGGAAATCCATTACTCATCGAAGAGCCCACTTTTTTATCATTAAATACTCCTCCGGTTGACAACCAATCTCATCGTTTCTCTGTTAAGTATAGGTTGAATAATGGAAAACGATTTCAAGCTTCTACTCGTAGCATCATGATTTTAAAATAAAAGCTGTTTTAAAAAATATGCTTTACCTTTGTTCGTCGAATCCGATCAGGCGCTAGAGTCAATTTATTTTTAAAGATGGAAAAAAAGGATTGAACGCTTGCCGAGTTTCTACCACCATTAATCTAAAAATTTGTTTTTATTTCCTTAATAAAGGTGAAATTTAGCCTTTGTATAAATTGTTTTCGTTTTAAAACAACTTCAATAAAAAAATAACAGCCAAGCATGTTAGAAGTAAAAAACCTTACCAAAAGTTATGGTGGCAACGATAAACCGTTAACGGTACTCGATAATGTCAATTTTATGGTAGAACCTGGTCTTACCGTTGCTATTGTAGGCGCTTCGGGAAGTGGAAAAACTACCTTACTAGGACTTTGTGCGGGATTAGATCGGGCGAGTAGTGGTTCTGTCATCCTCAATCAGGTAAATTTGGATGAATTGAATGAGGATCAACGTGCAGCGGTACGGAGTGAACACGTAGGTTTTATTTTTCAAAGTTTCCAATTGATTCCTACCTTGACAGCCTTAGAAAATGTGATGGTACCTTTAGAATTGAGTGGGGAAAAAAATGCTGCTACTCAAGCGCAGGAATTACTAGACCGAGTTGGACTGGGAGATCGACAAAATCATTATCCTACGCAGTTATCCGGAGGAGAACAGCAAAGGGTAGCGTTAGCACGTGCTTTTTCTAACAAACCTAAAATTCTTTTTGCCGATGAGCCGACTGGAAATCTTGACGAAGAAACAAGTCAGAAAGTAGAGAAATTACTTTTCGATCTCAATCGAGAAGCGGGCACTACTTTAATCATGGTTACGCACGATATGGAACTTGCTAATAAGACTCAAAAAATCATTCAGCTCAAAGGAGGGAAAGTAATTTCAGAGACGAATAATTAAGAATCAGCCGTCATTACCAACTTATTCTTGCTTGGGAGAATGGATGAATTTAGCAATACCAAGGATTTCCATTCCTCGTTGGATACGAACGACATAACTCCCCGCTGGCAAATCTGCCACGAAACAAGTAGCTACGTTCGCATTCGATGAAATCGTCGTTTCTCTAACCAAGCGACCATAATAATCAAAAATATTAAGTTGTAATAAGTCTTTATTCCCTTGCGGTAAATGGATCGTCAACCAATCGCTCGTTGGATTCGGATTGACATTTAAGCTAAGTATTTCAGGAGGATTAGCGATCGAATTACTAAGGTCAAAAACGCCGTTGTTATTGGTCTTGATTAATAACATGCCAGTGCTACTGCCACCGCCAATAATATATCCTCCGTCGCTAGTTTGTCGCACAGAATGACCATGATATTGTAGATTTGGATCTTCGAATTTATTCAACCAACGCTGTTCACCATCAGCGTCAAGCTTGGCTAGAAAACCTTCCGGAGCATAATTACTAAAGAAAGCAAATTTGGAACCGGTAACCACAATATCTTCTGCGTCATCAACAATAAGGTCAGCAACGCCACCTTGTATTAAATCAGGAATTGACTTTTCCCAGATTTTCTCTCCCGCTGTACTGAGCTTGAGTATAAATGGAGCATATCCTACAAAACCAACGCTACTTCCACCAACGATATAAGTTCCATCGTTATTTACGGCCACGGCGTGTGCCTTGTCTTGATTAGAAAATCCAAAGCTTTTCGTCCATAAGCTATTTCCCTGTTGATCTGTTTTTATGACCAATACTTCGCTACCTAAGCTACCGACTAAAATGTAACCTTGGTCGTTGGTGGATTTGATGTCAAGAATTTCGCTAGATTGGGTACTCGTTTCAAAGTATTGCTTGGTCCACAAGAGGTTACCATCACTATCTGTTTTGGCAAAATAAACGTTCTCTGTTCCTGCTATTAAATCGTGGCGCTTTCCAGCAATCACATAATCTCCATTTGCATCAATCAAAGCGCTAAAACCTAGGCAAGGATCGGTCATAGTCGCAATATCTCTCGTCCAGATCGTATCTCCAATGTCTGTTAATTTAGCTAAAAACATCGCACTTTGTGAAGATTCCATTTGGCGGTAACCCGCAAGTAGATAGTTTCCATCACTGGTTTCTTGGATGAATCTTCCTTCATCAGTACTCGGTGGATTGGGGAATGCACCGCCCATATTAAATGCTTTTTCCCAAAGTTTATTTCCTTCGGAATCTGTTTTGAGGAGGTGAACGTAGTGTCGAACAGCTCCGGTAGGATAGTCTGAGGCACCAACAAAAATATAGCCTCCGTCGCTAGTAGGGCTAGCTTGAAAACCTTGAATAAGAGCATCGTTGAATTGATAAACTTGATGCCAACTTTGGGCGAAACTCGTTGTAGTGAAAAAAGATAAACTGAGGAGGAAAAAGTAAATTTGTTTCATAACAATCAAATATTGAAGAAGATACTTTAAAAGAGATACTAAATATTTCTCGGATGCGGGTGGTTGCTTATTCCGTTAGACTGTGTAAAGTACTCAAAAGGTTTGGGGAGAACTAAGATAAAAAAATAAGTCGTACCATTCCGCTTTGCTAACGAATGGTACGACCTAAGTTGAAATCTCATGAAAACTTATATCGTTGACGTTTGTTTTTTCAAACGTTACTTGCGGTTATTGTATAATAATTTTTCCGGTGCTGATCCAACGTCCGTCAGATTCTATTCGGTACACATACATGCCTGGACTAAGGTCTTGGCGCTGGAACTGGAAAGAAGAGCTGGCGTATGTAGCTCTCCTTACCAATTTACCAGTTAAATCAAAAAGAGTAAAATTAAGTTTTTGGAATGTTTCTCCTGAAATCTCAAATGTAGCCGTTTCCACGAATGGATTTGGATAAACGTGGATGGCTACGCTTGGGAAGTCTATTTCGTTGACGGCCGTAATAACCTCAATCAAAGCGTCTTCACTTACTGTGTGAAACGTCTCATTGGTTATAATTGGCACTTGATAATCAAAAGAGATAGCGGCACTGTTACGGATTACGGTCCCATCGGCTAAGTCAGGTTTTTGAGCAATTTTGAATTTTACAAAGCCGTGAAAATTTGGTTCGGTAGCACTGCTATCTGGCAACATCGGTAATTTGATATTGCTGAAAGTGAATTTTAAAATACCACCATCTTCAACTTCGAAGTCATATTCGTGACTACTTGCTCCAGCAATAACGCTAGTTACAGTCAAAAATGGAGAGATGGTATCTCTAATCACTACGTTGAATGCCGTATCCGCTTCCAAATTTTGGAAACGTAGGGTATATTCTATATCCGTATTACGGTCAATCAAATGTTCCTCGTAAACGCCTTTGGGATGGCCTCTCTTGTCATTAAAATTGAGGAATTCTTCGTTTTCCTGACAGTCGATAGAAACGAATGGGTTTCCGTCATCTTCAGGGAATTGGGTAACGTATCCTACCGAATAAAGTAGGTCGCTGTTTTCATCACAACCTTCAATTGCGAGGGTTGGATAACTGTTTCCGGGATGGCCTGCCGATTGTTCGGCAATAATTCGGTAAGTCGATCCATTCGCTGGGACAGAAACTAATAGACTGTCACCACTGTCTAAATCAAAATCACCATTAAGGTACATAATATCGTCTTCTACGATATAGTATATTTTTGAGTCAAGCATGTCGCCAAGCCCGATATTATAAATTTTAAATTGAATGGAATCACCATTACAGTTGGCACCGACATTTACACTGGATTGATCCCAATCCGGAGAAGGCATCGTGCAAATAGAGTCTGGGTAAATGTGTGCTTCTACACAAAAGCTTTGTCCTACCGTTGTCGAATCGCAAGCAACTTGTGCATCAAAAGTAAATACTTCACAAGCGCCAACTGCTAAGTCTGCTACGTCAAATCGGTACAAACCATTTGATAAATCCGTATAGCTGGTAGAGGAAGTAACTGGCGTCAATGCGGCTGGTAACGTAATGTCAACGTATACGGCTTCAGCGTCAATGGTACCACGGTTACAATATCGAACCGTATACCGACTATTTTGGCAACTCTTCAAAATAGGAGTACTAATATCAACTTCTAATAAAGGACACGCTACGATGGGTTTGACGGGAAAGTCAATAACCGTGGTATCGTAAAAATCAAACAAGTTAATATTGAAATTTTGCTGGCAAGCTTCCCAGTAGTTGTTGGGAGCGAATAAACTAATTTCGTAGCTTCCCGTATCTACTAAAATATTATAGTCTCCGTTGAGATCCGTAACGTCGTAATAATTTTGGGTGCCACTAACTTCTATGATCCAGTTGTCAATTCCCGTTTCGTCTATGCTGGGAAGACAGTTAAAGTTGAGGTCGCGGTAAACATTTCCTTGGATGTAATTGGAATAGATGTTACCTAAAGAATCTGTTTTTAATAAATAATGATTAGCATCCGTCGTAAAAAACGGGTCAAGGTCAAATGTTCCTCCTACGATAAAGCCACCATTTTCTAGCGCTGCAATTCCATTTCCAATATCAATATTGTCTCGGCCAAAAGTTTTTTCCCAGATAACGTTTCCATCAATGTCAGTACGCACAAGGTATAGTTCTACGTTGGTAGAAGAGGTCTCGGTGATACCTGTAAAGCAATATCCACCGTCGTGATTAATAACAACATCGTAGGCTTTGTCGATGGCCGTTCCACCGTAGCCCTGACTCCATTCAACCACACCGGTGTCGTTGGTTTTTATTAGGTAAGCATCACTACTATTACCGATCGAAGCGGCAATAATAAAACCTTGATCAGCTGTTTGTAAAACAGAGAATCCAACGTCAAATTCATTTTCACCAAAAAAGGTAGACCAAATCTCATCTCCACCGTAGCTAATTTTTGTCAAGATAACATCTACGGTATTATTAGCTGGGTTGTGACTGCTTCCTGTAAAAACGTAGCCTTCACCAATTACTTCTACGATGGAGTGTCCTTTATCATTTTCGTTACCGCCGTAAGTACTTGCCCATTCTTGATCTCCGTCTGCGTTAGTTTTGACGATATAGATATCGTTGTTCCCATTACCATAACTTTTGGTAGAGCCAATTAAAAGATAACCTCCATCAGAAGTTTGAATGACCTCTTCTCCGCGATCTTCTTGATCTCCACCAAATCCTTTTGCCCATTCTTGTGTACCATTTTCATCTGTTTTTACTAAGTACAGTTGATCGCCAAGAATATTGCCAAAACTGCGACTATATCCTCCGATGATAAAACCTCCATCAGTCGTTTGTTGTAAGGAATTACCCTGATCATAGCTAGAACCTCCTAGGGTTGTGGTCCAATAAGGTACGCCCCGTTGATCGGTACGAATTAATTGGATATCGGCACTAAAGCCAGAAGTATTAAAAGTATAGCCAGTAAAAGCGTATCCTTTATCTTCAGTTACAATGATGTCGTAGGTTTCATCGTCGGCATTGTCACCAAAAATTTTCTCCCAGCCTTGTGCTTGTAGGTTGGATAAAACAAACAACATCATCAATGCCGTTACCAAGCATTTGGTAAGGTAATGGTGAATTTGATATGTGTTTGAATTATTCATTTTATTAGTTACAGTGTTGTTTATGATTAAATACATTACAAAAATGGCTTAGTTAGTGATATAAAACAAAGACAAAAAAAAGCATTTGTTGAAGTAAAAATGGTGTAAAATGTGTATTTTTGAATGAAAAATATGTGTAAGTATTTGATTTGCAGTGTTTTTGAGTTTATTTTTTTGGTGTAAAAAAGTAGATTTGTTGAAAAATAAAATCATTTTTTAATGAAAAGAAGTCGTTTAATTCGAATTTTTAGTGCACTCTCTGGTAAAGAACGCAGAGAATTACGGAAATGGTTACTTTCTCCTAGCCATAATCAGCGGGAAGATGTCATTTTATTACATGATTACCTTTTCAACGTGATTGATACCAAAGACGCGGCGGCTTTAGATAAAAAAGTAGCTTTTCCGTATCTCTACCCTAAAGAAACGTTTGATGATGCTAAAATGCGACAGGTGATATTTTTTTCGTTGAAGGTAGTTGAAGAGTTTCTGATTTATCAAGAATTAAGAAAGGACGAAGTACGATCTAGAATCGCCCTGGCTCGTATCTACCGAGATCGAAAGTTAGACAAGTCTTATCAAAAAGCAATCAAAGCAGCCAAAACCGCTCACGAGTCTTTTCCGTACCGAAATGAAGCCTTTTTGCAAAATGAGTATCTGCTACAGCAAGAAGATTATACTTATATCGTTAGCCAAAATCGCGCCATCCCTATGAATTTACAGGAGGTGTCCGATGCTTTAGATAGAAGTTATTTGGCAGATCGTCTCCGACAAAGTTGCCATATGCTGGCGCATCAGAAAGTATATAAAACAGATTATGAATCAGGGTTAATAGATAAAGTATTGTTGCACGTAGAGCACGAAAACTTTATGGACAATCCTGCCATAGCCACTTATTATTTTGGCTACAAAGCAATTGTGGAGCGAGAAAATGTTGATTTTTTTAATCAGCTCAAAGTGCAAATTACCAAATATGGTCACCTTTTCCCACAATCTGAGATTAAGGATATTTACTTAGTGGCAATAAATTATTGTATTGGTCGAGTGAATCAAGGAGAGCGATCCTTTTTTAGAGATATGTTTGACTTGTACAAGCTAGGTCTTGAAGAACAGGTTTTTATTGAAAGTGGTATTGTGTCTCGCTATACCTTTAGAAATATAGTAACTACGGCTTTAGTCCTCAAAGAGTTTGATTGGGTTGAAGCATTTATTATAAAATATAAAGTTTACCTCGCCGAACAATACCGAGAAAGTTTCGTCCACTTCAATCTGTCAAAGCTACATTTTGAACGTGGCGATTATGATGAAGCGATGAAGTTGCTAAGCCAATTCGAATACAAAGATATCTTGCTTAATCTCAACGCCAAGGCAATGCTAATCAAAATGTATTATGAACAAGATGAAATGGATACACTCGAATCTTTATTGGAAAGTGTCCGGAATTATTTGCAACGAAAAAAAATCATTGCTTACCATAAGTCTAATTACAAAAACTTCATTCGCTTTACCAAAAAACTTCTCAAGGTAAATCCTTACAGTGAAGCTCAGAAAGCTAAGTTGAAAAAAGAAATTGCAGCGGTTAGTCCCTTAACGGAAAAGGCTTGGTTACTGAAACAGTTATAAGGAAGTTAGCTTTAAATACCTTCGATAAAAAAAAGCTAGGTTCCAAAATGTAGGAACCTAGCTTCATTAGAATTTAGATTACAGTGTATTTAATTACCGAGTATTTTACTCACTTTACTATGGTCTTTTAAAAACAAGCTTCTTAATCACCTGCTCTTCGTTGAGGGTAAAGACTAATAAATAAACTCCTTCTAAATTAGTATTATTTTCAAAGGTCAAAGTATGCTTACCGGTACTTTGGGTTGCTTGTACGAGCGTTTGCACTTTTCTACCCATTAAATCGTAAAGTTCAATTTGGGTAAATCCATCCGCGGTCACAATGTATTGAATGGTCGCGTGATCCATTGCAGGATTTGGAAATACTTGTAATTGACTATTATGCTTTACTACTCCATGCGTCGAAATCGCTCTACTCACATTGCTCGTACCAAATGCCAAATAAGCAGTTTGCTCCGTCGTATGTCTACGCTCACTATCTAGTACTTGATCTTCATCAAAAGCTAAGGTCAACTGATTTTCATTAAAGGAAGTCGTCCCAAATAAGGTTGGCCAACCACCATTACCACCATCCATGCCCGCAACACTGACTACGGCGGCGTCAATTGAACTAAGACCTGCTACATTATAATTGTAACCTACACTGGTATTGCCCACTCCTCTAATAATATCACTACCAACTCCCGCACTGTAAGTCAAACCATTAATATTACCAGCGCCAGCTTCCAAAATAAGGTAACCAATGGTTTCATCTGCTCTTACTGCATTTTGATCTTCACCAACTTCTTTTCCACAAGCAAAAGCAGCACCTGGCCCCGGAGCAACTGATCTAGCATTATCAATAGATGCCCAGAAAACCGACCAGTTCGAATCATTGTAACTCATGACCTGTCCGACAACTACCGGATTCGAGTAACTATTATTATAAAGTCGTTGCTCTCTTACCCAGTTAACATTATTGGCCGTTACACTAGAGTTTGCTTTGACAACTTCCATTTTAATTCCATCTTGAGCTTCTGTGTAAACGCCTTCTTCCGCTACGATGTAGTGAAGGTCAAAAAGATCACTACCCAAAACACCTGGTTGTTGAATGCGAACTTCAAAACTATTCCCTGTTGCATTTCTGATTCTACTGACTGCTGGATGCGCGGTATTGGAAGGTAGGACAACGCTGGCAATTACGACCATTGAATTGTAGTTGTTGTTCAGTGTAATCGTTTGCCAAGTATCACTCACATTGGTAATCGTACCGTATTCAATTTGTAAGCTACTTGCAGGCGTACCTTCGCAGTTGCAGTTTCCATCTTCTACGTCGTTTTGAGTGGAAGCGTCTCCGTCGTCACAAGTTGTTCCTGCGGTTGGACACGGCGTACCTTCGCAGTTGCAGTTTCCATCTTCTACGTCGTTTTGAGTGGAAGCGTCTCCGTCGTCACAAGTTGTTCCTGCGGTTGGACACGGCGTACCT
>JBGCFY010000155.1:0-7786 GCA_045110315.1 Saprospiraceae bacterium | reverse complement strand
TTAAAAAAAAATGTAATGTGAGCGCTATCTAAGCTTAGGGAATGCTTGGTCTCAGTTGTTGAACTGGGTATTTGTTTTAGAAAACAACTTCATTAGTATAATTTACATTTAGTTACGTATTTTGCAATCCTTTATCTGCTTTTTGCGTTAAAGCAAAAGAGATTAAATTATTTGTACGTCGGTCATCAAGCATAAACAGCTTATTTTGCCGATGAGCATAAAATAGAGCATTTTAAAATGAAGAAATTATTATTTACCCTGACTTTGATGATATTTTTAGGCATCCAAATGCAAGCTGCCTATATTTTGATTCCGATGGACCCCGAACAGAAAAATCACCTTAAAGCTTATGGCGTCACGTATTGGGTTTTGGATAGTGGGGAAGAAGCTTGGTGGTTACTCAATTACCGAGGGGGAAGTTTTGCGTTTCAGCACAATGCGCTTTTCGAAAAAGAATGTCAGACCAGAGGGGTAAGCTACGAAGTTATCCCCAATGCTCAATATCAAAAAATTAGACTCGATATTTCCGATAAGGAAAAAAATCAAGAAGCCATCAAATTGGAAGTTCCACCCAAAATTGCGGTTTACACGCCCGAATTTAATACACGGGGCGAAAAAATCCAACCTTGGGATGATGCCGTTACGCTGGTCCTGACCTACGCAGAAATTCCTTACGAAACGATCTACGATCGAGATGTTATTAATAAAAAATTGGCAGAATATGATTGGTTGCACTTGCACCACGAAGACTTTACGGGACAATATGGTCGATTTTACCGCTCCTACGGAACGACGCCTTGGTACCGCGAGACCGTGAGAAAGATGGAAGCGTTGGCCAAAGAGCTTAATTTTAAAAAAGTGTCGGATTTGAAGCTTGCGGTTGCCAAAGAGATCAAATCCTTCGTGCAAGGTGGCGGATTTATGTTTGCCATGTGCTCTGCGACGGATACCTACGATATTGCGCTTGCCGCAGAAGGAACAGATATTTGCGATCATATTTTTGATGGAGATGGTGCTGATCCTGCGGCGCAAGAGAAATTAGATTTCTCCAAAACTTTTGCTTTCAAAGAATTTAACCTCATGAAAAATCCTTTGATCTACGAATTTTCGACGATTGATCGACCGATGAGTAAAAACGTACCTCCCAAAACAGACTATTTCACTTTATTTGACTTCTCCGCAAAATGGGACCCTATTCCTACCATGCTTACACAAAATCATACGCGTACCGTAAAAGGATTCATGGGACAAACGACTGCTTATGGAAAAGAACACATCAAATCGGACGTTTTGATCTTAGGAGAAAATAAATCAGAAAAAGAAGCGCGTTACATTCATGGTACGGCTGGATATGGTACGTGGACATTCTACGGTGGGCACGATCCAGAAGATTATAAGCACTTCGTCAATGATCCTGAGACGGATCTGAATCTGCACCCCAATTCTCCGGGCTATCGGTTGATTCTCAACAATGTTTTATTTCCAGCGGCAAAAAAGAAAAAGCGAAAGACATAATCGACAACTGCTTGGTCTGTCCAAAGTTGGGATAATAATCGGCTACAGGTTAAACGCATCAAATATTTCATCCCGTAGAATAGAAGAGAAATATTGATTTTTGAATATCTAACCTTGAATATTGATTGAAAAATGATCAAACGTTACCAAAAATGGATAACAAATCAGTATTCAAGATCCCATTACTCAATATTCATTATTTAAAAATAATTTGATGCGTTTAACCTAAATCGGCTACTTTGGTAAAGGCTATTTCCTATTTTTTTTATACTTTGCGGGCAAAGTTGTGCTGGCATGGCCTTTAGTTCCTTAAGCTTCTTATTGATTTTCTTACCTATGGTCTTGGTTGTTAACCTTGCACTTAGGAAGATTTGGTTACAGAATATTTTCTTGCTGCTAGCCAGTCTTTTTTTCTATGCCTGGGGGGAAGGGATTTTGGTATTGATCATGCTCTTTTCTATTTTATCCAACTATCTTTTTGGTTTAGCAATTGATCGCGCAACGGCGGTGCGCCGGCAGCAGATTTTTTGGCTAAGTATTATGGCAAACCTAGGCTTGCTCTTCGTTTTTAAATATGCCAACTTTTTTGTTGAAAACTTAAATTATTTACTCCCCGCATTAGGCTTATCAACGGTCACTTGGGAAGCGATTCAACTTCCCATTGGAATTTCCTTTTTTAGTTTTCAGGCGATGTCTTATCTGATTGATTTATATTATCGAAAGCATCCTGTCCAGCGAAACCCTTTTCACCTTGCGCTATATATTGCCCTATTTCCCCAGTTAATTGCCGGACCGATCGTACGTTATATCGACGTTTATGCGCAAATCAAACAACGATCGCAAAGTTTGGAGCAATACGCAAGTGGGCTTCGGCGCTTTATGATTGGCTTAGCCAAAAAGGTTTTGATTGCAGATAGTTTGGGCTTGATGACCGATATTATTTTTGCTTTACCAGCCGACGAATGGACCGTGGCACTGGCTTGGTTAGGGATGCTTTGCTACAGTTTACAAATCTATTTTGACTTTTCTGGATATTCCGATATGGCAATTGGACTCGGGCGAGTTTTAGGGTTTAAGTTTATTGAAAACTTCAATTATCCGTACATCGCACAATCCATTCAGGACTTTTGGCGACGCTGGCACATTTCCTTGTCGACTTGGTTTAGAGATTATTTATATTTTCCTTTGGGAGGCAACCGAAAAGGATTGGGCAGAACATACTTTAACTTGGTCATCGTATTTTTGCTTTGTGGCATTTGGCACGGCGCGAGTTGGAATTTTGTGGTTTGGGGCTTATTTCACGGTTGCTTTTTGGTGATTGAACGGGCTGGCTTTAAGAATTTTTTAGCTCGGTTGCCGATGTTATTACGACGTTTTTATACACTTTTTACCGTCATGATCGCTTGGGTGTTTTTTCGAGCGGCAGATTTGGCGGAAGCTTTAGCTTACTTAAAAGCAATGTTTGGTATGCAGGAGTTAACGACGAATCAAAACTATTGGAATTTATATGTTGATGGAGAATTGTACTTTACCTTAGCCTTAGGGCTTATTTTATCAACGCCCATTTACCTAAAAGTACAAACGTACGTTGCCAAAAAAGAACAAGCATCTTCCTATCGGATCGTCGAAAATTTATTTTTAGCATTACTCTTTGGAATTACGGTTGCAACTTTAATGGGCGGTGCTTATAATCCTTTTATTTATTTTAGATTTTAAATATGCTTATGATGAATCGCTTGGCAAGCTTTAGTAATCTGCTCTTGATTTTATTTTTCTTGCTGGGATTAATTTACCTTGGTTGGAGAAATACAACGCAGTTATTAGAAGCAAAACCAGCGACTTTAGAGGAACTTCGGTTGGATGATTTTAAAAATTCGGTGCAACAATTCAGTTCTGCTTTCGAAACACAAGCGGGGAAGGATGCGCAGTTGCTAGCTCCTTTAGCGCAAGCTAAATATGCAGTTTTTAATAATGCCCTGACTCGGAAAATTATACCGGGTAAGGAAGGATGGCTTTTTCTCTGGGAAGAAACGGAGCAGATTGATGGTATGAAGCAGGTACTCGGTAAAGTTAAGTTGAATCCAATTGAGCTCAAACAATGGCGCGTCTATACGAATCAAAGAAGTACTTTTTTAGCGGCACAAGGAATTCCTTATTATAAAATCATCGCTCCTAATAAAGCAAGTGTTTATCCCGAATATTTGCCGGAAGGCTTAATGCCCGCTACCACGAATTTTACAGATCAACTATTAGAAGATCTTCAGCAGCATACCGAAGTTGCTTGGATTGACTTACGACCAATCCTGCGCTCCTACAAAACGCGCGGACAACTCTATTACAAAACGGATACGCACTGGAACAATTTAGGTGCTTTTTGTGCCGCTGAGCATATCTTAGAAGAACTGACAAAAGCAGGTTTTCCTGTAAAGCCTTTGCGACAAGCAGATTTCAATTGGAAAACGATAGATAAGAAAGGAGGAGATGCGGCACGCTTGATGATGATGCCCGAGGAGTTGCGACAAAATTACATAGATTTTGAACCTGTAGGCGATTTATCCTTTACCAATCAAGATAGTCTGAATCAGCGTTTTGCTTATTTGAGTCCGTTCATCACTGCAAGTGCTAAGGGAGAATTGCCCAAGACAATTTTATTTCACGATTCCTTCGCGACGAATTTACGTTTGTTTCTCGCGTACCATTTTCAACAATTGTATAGCTTCTGGCTTTGGGGAGCTTTTGATGAAGCGGTAGTTACGCAAGAAAAACCAGCCTTAGTATTAGATGAAGTGGTGGAACGGCGCTTGGTGGAGACGCAGCATAAGAATAGCGCCAACTTATTGAACTGGTATTGGGAACGGCAATTTCCAGGTTTAAAGACTTTGACTTTTGATGCCGGTAAGATTAAGTCTTTGGAAGATCTAGCAATTCATTTTTCAAAAATGAATTTTCCAGCGGATCAGTTGCTGATTGTAAAATTAGAATTGGAGTGTCAGAAAGATCAAAAGGTGAGTTTTGGCGATGCACAAGTTATGGTTCCGTACTTTTTGACGAATGGAAGACAGGAGATTTACTTGCAATTAGATCCTACTCAACCACTTTTGATTAAAGAAAACAAAGCCGACTTGCCTCGGTTGCTTGATGTACAGCTAAAATTATATTAAAAATGAAAGTTTTTTATTTTTTATTTAAACAATTGATTACCAGTGTTTTATGTTGGTTTAGAGTGTTTTTTCTATTGTATTTAAAATAAAAAATCAAAAAAAAATTACATTCCAGACAACCAAAGGCCCTGTTTCTGCATATTATAGGTAAAATGTAGAACGTCTTGAATCAACTAAGTGAAGATATAATATTAATCGAACGTTCCCTCAAAGGGGAACAGCAAGCTTTCAAGCTTTTGTACCAGAACTACAAGCAGAGTTTGTTTATGGTGTGCCTGCGCTACGCCAAAGACAAGATGACTGCGCAAGATTATCTGCAGGAAGCGTTTATTAGTATTTTTAAAAAATTAAATTACTTCGATCCTGCGAAAGGCGTTTTTGAATCTTGGGCAAAAAGAATTACGATCAATGCCTGCTTAATGCATATTAGACAACAATCGCTGTACACGATTAGCATGCAAGGAGAAATTGACGTAGAATCAAAAGATGCTAACGCTTTATCCGATTTAGGTTTGCAAGAAATGCTCAAGATGATTCAGCAGTTGCCACAAGGATACAAGACCATTTTCAATATGTATGTAATTGATGGTTATTCTCACAAGGAAATTGCCTCAGAACTAAATATTTCAATTAATACCTCCAAAACACAATTAAAAAAAGCACGTACTGCTTTACAAAAAAAAATTTTAGATAATCAGCAATCGTATAGAATGACACATGGATAGATTCGATGAAATATGGAAGAATCGCTTCAATGATAGCAAGCTACCAGCGGAGGAATGGAACTCGCCAGACGATGATATGGCTTGGGACGAAATTGCTGCAGGTATTGCTCCAAAGAAGGATAAAAGAAAGTACTTGTTCCTTTGGTGGGGACTTAGTGCAGTAGCCATTATGATTGCATTCGCCCTATTGTTGGTAAAAGATAATGCTTCTTCCACAGAACCCAAACAAGAAAAACCTACGGAACAAATGCAATTGAGTATGGTAGGAAATACTACTGCCAGACGTATAGACTCAAATACAAATACAACGATAATTAAAGAAACGTTCAAAAACAAAGCAATCAATCAAGCTGTAGAAGATGCTTTTCCAAAGCAAATTACTCAGTTACAAAGCAATAGAGAGAGGGTAAAAGAGCTTGCGCCAACTAAAAGTAGTTTGGCAACGATCTTACCACAAACTACTAAGAAAATAAGAACAAAAAATATGCCTTCGTTTAATGATAAGAAGGAATCTATGAACAATAAGGTGAGAGCGACTATAAAAAAAACAACTTCCTCTTCGAGCTTAGCGAATGTGAATGCTACTGATCTTGTAAAGTCTCAAGAAGTACTAGCCACGACTAATCGTGAATTGACATCAATGAAATTGGATCGAATTTCTTCGCTCGCATTAACGACAGTATCCTACGAGGAAGAAGTTCCACCAACGTTGAAAGAAGCATTCAACTTTCCAGAATTGCTTGTTACTTCAAACAAAAGTAATCCTTTCCAGTTGGCTTTTAGCGCTGGGATGATTTACTGGAAACATAGAATTAGTGATCAATATACTTCGGACTTAGCAGCCTTCGATTTCAATTATACGGACAACTATGCTTGGCAAGCTAATGTTCAACTCAGCTATGCTTTAAATTCCTACTTGAGTGCCTTTACGGGGATTCAGTACGAACAGGTGAGAAGTGCTTCTGGTCATAATTCTAATTTGAAATATGATGTGCTCAACGAGCAAGATGCAAGTAATGCTTATACTCAGAATTTAGCAACACCTTATGGCTTGTCAGAAGCTAATTTCCGATTGAATCGTCAACGCGCAGTAAACGGCGATGAAATTGATTTACTAGTTGATTTTGAATCTAGACATTTAATCCATAACTGGAGTATGCCAATTGGTTTACAAGTTTTTCCACTCGGAGAAAATTCAAAGTGGAAACCTTATACTTCTGTCGCTTTCGGTGTCAATTATTTGGCAAAGATTACGAATACGATTCATCAGATTGGCTCTAGCCACGATGCCATTCAGTACGAAAACTCAGGAAGCGAATCATTTGCTCAGCCTGATATTCAAAACTGGCATTTTGATTTAAGATTAGGCTTAGGGCTGAGTTATGAAATTTTTCCTAGTCTCTCGGTCGGCATGAATTACGATTGGTCAAGAGGATTAAATCCAATTTACCAACTCGAAAATGCAAGCTCCGAACAACAAAATTACGAGACTAGAATTGATCGACATCATTTGTCGTTAAGGATCATCAAAACCTTAGGAAACTAAGGTCTAACATCAACACGATGATGTTATAGTAACATAAAATCCGTTCAAAATTAGGTAAAAATTAAGAGATTGGAAGCGCTTATGGCACTTTATCATACAGCCAGTGCTTTGTCCAGTCTTAAGTATAAACTTCTAAATTAAATTTTCAAATCATTTTTGGCACTTTGTCTCGTACAAGGCTGCCCCTAAAAACTATTGTTAAAATAAAAAAAAATTAGTTATGTTAAAATCACTTTACTTAGGAATGTTCATGCTAGTCAGTAGCTTTGCATTTTCCCAAACGGTTGTTGATATTATTGTTAATAGCCCCGATCACAATACTTTAGAAACGGCAGTTATTCAGGCAGACTTAGCAGGTACGCTAAGCGGTGACGGACCGTTCACGGTATTTGCACCGACGGATGCAGCTTTTAATTTGTTACCTGCTGGAGAATTGACTGCACTTTTAGCAGATCCTACGGGAGACTTGGCTAGAATTTTATTATACCATGTACTTGGTGCTGAAGTAAAAGAAGCAGATCTTAATAATGGACAAAGTGTAACTACAGTTCTAGGACAAAATATAACGGTTACCCTTAACGCAGATGGTGCTTTCATCAATGGTGCTAAGATCAGTGTAACGGATCTCCAAGGAACGAATGGTGTTGTTCATGTCTTGGATGCAGTAATTTTACCTCCTGCTGCTACAGTAGTAGATGTGATTGTTAATAGCCCTGACCACAATACTTTAGAAACGGCAGTTGTTCAAGCTGGCTTGGCTGGTGCCTTAAGTGGCGACGGACCGTTCACGGTATTTGCACCGACGGATGCCGCTTTTGGCTTGTTACCTGCTGGACAAT
>JBGCFY010000154.1:0-15119 GCA_045110315.1 Saprospiraceae bacterium | reverse complement strand
CTTAGCTTCACTGATAAAATTGTTATGAACTGGCAAGATTTAACCATTACTGGATATTCTACTGCACTCTTTTCTACGTGGTTCTTTGTTGAAGAATTGGGTCTGTTATTTGATGCGGGAGAAGGAATAACAACGACCCTTTTACAAAAGAGCAGAAAGATTAAGCAGGTTTTTGTTTCGCACGCAGACCGAGACCATTTGATGGGTTTGTTTCAATTAAATCAACTGAATGCTAGGTCTGGATTTCCAATCGTTCACTATCCTGCTAACTGTGGTTCCTTTCCTGCCATTGCTCAGTTTGTAAAAAAATTTGATCCACATGTTCAAGGTACCATTTGGAAACCTATTATAGCGGACGAAAAAATAACGATTGCCAAAGATCTATATGTCCAGTCTATTCGAAACAACCACGTGCAGGCTGCACCTGGCGTTCACAAAAGTCTGAGTTATAAAGTGGTGAAAACGAAGCGTAAGTTAAAACCAGCGTTTGCCAATTTAGATCCAACAACTTTAAAATCGGTCATTAAAAAAAATGGACGTGCTTTTATCTCTACAGAAATCGCCACGACGATTTTAGGATTTTCTGGTGACACTCCGGTGGAAGATTATGAACGTTGGGATCAAACAAAAGTACTAATTCACGAAGCTACATTTCTGGAAGCGGTAAAGGATTCAAAGAGGAATCGAAATAAGCACAGTACGCTAGAAGAAGTCTTTGAAATGGTCGCTAATATTAATTTGGAAGTTTTAATTTTGAGTCATTTTTCTTCTCGTTATTCTGCCGCGGAAATCGATGCTAAAATTTGTAGTTTGAGTAAAAAGTACCAGCTTAAAATTCCAATTTACAGGATTCTTCCAGGTATTTCGAGTGTCAATGTCTTAAAATCATCACCGATCAATAGTTGAAAAAATTAAAAATAATGATAAGAAAAGGAACAGTCGTAAAATGGAAATGGGGAAATGGATACGCTACAGGAAAAGTAGTGAAAACCTACACGGATTCCATTACTAAAACGATAAAAAGAACTGAGGTTACACGCAATGGTTCCTCCGATGATAAAGCCCTCTTAATTGAACAAGAAGATGGTGCTCAAGCCTTAAAGCTTACCAGTGAAGTTACGCGCTCTGATGCTTCGTAAAATTGCAGCCTTGTGAAAACATTAATGGAAGAAGAGATAGATTACCTGCTTACTTATTACGCTCAACTTTTACCTCTATCACAAAAACATAATTTAAAATACCCTTACCTCACGCCGTCAGAACGCAAGCAGGAGCGAAACCGGCTAGCTACCTTGCTGACTAAGAAGTACGCGGATCAAATCATTTGGAATCGTTGTCCCAAATGTAATCAACTCGCTAGAACGCCTGCTGCCTCACAATGCCATTCCTGCTATTATCGCTGGGCTTAAGTACTTTCTAAAATATTCTTTCCTTTCCTCTTATTTACTACCTTCAAAATTCAAGTAGGTTTTTCCTCAGGTAATTTTTTTTAAAAAAAAACTAAATATAGAAGTTGTTTTAAAATGAGGTTAGCAACCGAAGGTAAAGGCTTGTAAATCAGGACGAAGCTCTTTTGCATCCCATCCGCAAGTGGTAAATTCTATTCAGAATTTATGCAGCCATAGCTGCGGTAACGATAAATAAGGGGAAGTACTGGTTTACAATGCTTTAGCTGTAGGCATTAAGGTCTATTTTTAAACCACTTCTTTGTTAAAAAAACTAAATGCCTTTTGATTTCGAACAATTTTACGGCTGGATAGTTATTAAGTTAAGCAGATGTACTACACGTTTTTTCAAGAACTTTAATTTTAGGTGTAATACATTTTAGACTTAATTTTTAAACCACTTTTTTAATAAAAGGCTTCAACCTAATGAATTTTAAAAGACTATTTATCTTCTCTTTCTTATTTTGTTTTTGCGCGCTACTCTTCG
This sequence comes from Saprospiraceae bacterium, assembly GCA_045110315.1. Classification (GTDB taxonomy): domain Bacteria; phylum Bacteroidota; class Bacteroidia; order Chitinophagales; family Saprospiraceae; genus CALFBG01. The sequence continues at coordinate 13,187 of JBGCFY010000154.1, read as the reverse complement.
CTCAAGATGATGATCCTCAGCAAAATAATACCTCTTCCAATTTTAAGTTTCGAGCAGTAGCTGAACTTGGTTTTCTAGGCGTTTTAGATCATAAAGTACAATTCAGCAATAGTGGTACTTACTTTGATTATGGAAAAGACGGCGGACAAGATGTACTTTTCCCCATAAGTCGGCTTTCGCTTGAATTTGATTTTAATAGAAAAAATACGATTATACTTTTGTATCAACCGCTACGACTCGAATCAGAGGTTTTATTGTCAGAAGATTTGATTGTAGATGATGCTACCTTTGCTGCTGGAACGGGGGTAAGATTACTTTACAATTTTCCTTTCTATCGAGTCAGTTACTTACGAGAACTCTTATCCGATCATCCGAAATACAAATTTGCCGTTGGTGGTACGATTCAAATTCGGAATGCAACCATTTCTTTTGAATCTTTCGATGGTCAACTTTTTCGATCGAATCGAGATTTAGGAATCGTACCGGCTTTAAAAATTAGAGGAAAGGCACAGCTAAATGATCGTGTATATGCGGAACTAGAGGCGGATGGAATCTATGCTCCGGTGAGTTACCTAAATGGAAGCGACAACGAAGTCGTTGGTGCAATCTTGGATGCGAGCGTGCGGGTGGGAGTTGAAATTATTGAACCTGTAAATGCATTTCTTAATTTACGCTACTTAGGAGGCGGAGCCGTAGGAACTTCCGATGATGATGAAGGACCAGGAGATGGATACGTAAGAAACTGGTTACACTTTACTACCGTTTCCGCAGGATTCATTTATTCCTTCTAGGGAAAAAAGTCAAAATTGGACCTAGCGTAAATTTTTTTTACAAAAAAAAGAATCCTAAAAGCAAAATAGCCCAGTTCTTTGTTAATTGATATAGACTGGGCTATTCTGTTTGGTAACTTCTAAACTCTTAGAGGTGTGTTCTCATATAATCAAGGACTTTATCCGTTTCCTCTTTTATTAAAGCAGCGCCCGGCTTAAACGGCTTACCATTAAAATAACGTGGCTTTGTGCCCGGTCCCGTTGGGCTACCGTGGTCCGTATCAATCGATAACCTCCAACGTTCTGCGTGGGTTCTCCATTCTAAAGTATTAACTATTTCTGGAGCGGTAAACCATACATTCCAAGTTAAGGTATTTCCAGTTTTTAGCATGTTTCCAGACGAGATATTGAAAATATCCATGATCAACTCGTTGAATTTATCCACATCTTCAATACCTGTTTTTTTAATTTCACCTATCTCTACTCCTAAGTGAGCGACGTCCCAAGCTTCGGGGTGCATCGCAAATTTTGGAATCGGAAACTCCGTAGTTTGTCCTTTCCGCAAAGGAAAAATAGGCTGTTCTGGATTCCCTGGAATATTAGTCATTACTTTAATCGCATTGGCTTTATTGAAAGGGAAGGAGAGGTTCTTTTTTGCAAAGCGGTGCCATAGCAATTTGACCAGTGGATTTCCCCTCGTGGTACTTGGGGTAAACCAAATTGTCCCTTCCACTTCCATATCCGCAGCTAAGGTTTTATTGGTCTCGTCAACCCAACCTCGATTTCCCGTTACGGTAACTTCCACGTTCATGCAACCTAATAAAGAGGAACAGGCGCCTTGTTGCGGACAAATAATGGAGTAAATTCTTCCTTCGTCCGTATAACCTAGTCGAGAGATATCTGGAGAAAACATTTGGTAACATCTAGAGTCTGGATCGCCAGGAACAGTTTGCCAGCTAAACTCTGGCCACATTACTTTTTGTTGGCGTTGCAATAGTCCAATGTTGTCCATGTTTCCTAACATGGGTAAGGAATTTAAGTCTGGCTCTGGATACGCAAAAGCATCATTTGATGTCGCGAAGCCACCTACCCAGCCTGGTGCTGGCGTTGATTCTTGATTTGGGGTCATAATATCATTTTAATAGGTTCGTCGAGTTGTACGCGCTATTATCTTGTAGTGGTTTGTAGCGAATCAATCCGTACAACTCTTACTGCCAATACCGGCATTAAGGTAAATATATTAAAAATAATATTAATATTACGTTTTGAACAAGACTGTCTGGTAAATAGAAAACTATTTCATAACTTTTGAAAGTAATTTACTATCGCTTTCTAGGAAGAGCTAAAGTATGGTAACAAGAGGAGCATTTAAAACGACTTCAGTAACAATCGTTAAGGTTGCTCGGGTTGATGAGTAGGAAGTTGATTGCTTTGATATTTTGGTGGCCAAGACAAATCTTTTGGAACGAGATAGATGAGTAATCCTGCGGTCATGGCCATAAAGAAACTGATCAAACCTAAGAATACAGCAATTCCAAGATGAAAAATAACCGCAAAAGGAAAAAGTGCAAACTTTATTTTTTTGGTAGAAAACAATACTCCGAAAAGAATCAATTCTAAAAACATTGTTCCCCAAGTAACACTAGACACTACAAAAGAGTTGGCGAGCAAATTTGTCATCAGCGGATCCATCCAATCGGGGTAACTGAAATAAGCGTCGTTGAGATAGTAATAGATAGCATTTCCCAATTTCCATTCTTCGGTTCCGGCATAAACTTTATCCGTGACCGCATTGAGGTAGATCATTGCCATCTGAATAGAAATGAGGAGGAACATTAGGTTGCCAATAAAGTTCTTGTTCTCGGAGCTACCCGTACTACTCCAATGCCATCTTCGGTTGTCTAATAAAGTAATGGGAATAAACAATAAGCATATAATGGAATTGATTTGGTCGCCACCTTCGATGATCGTTGAGGCATAAAAGAAACTGGAAGCGATCCACCACTGAAAAATGCCAGTTATCCTTGGATAAATGCCCGATGCGGTGATCAATAGTAGAACGATTGCAAGCCCTTTTGCTAGCGCCAAATTTTCCCAACCAAATAACTGAAAGTAATTAATATTACTAAAAAGATGCTTGGCATTAACTTGTTGAAAGATGGTTTCATCAAAGAGTACCTTTACGGAACTACAGCTTAGAGTAATTAAAGTACCTAGAGCGAGAATGGTTCTAGCCAAACCATAAACCCAAGTATACGGATTTCTTTGAAATAAGAAATCACTACTCGCGTGGTAAAAGTTTTTATAAAATTGAATCATATTCCCTATTTCAATTCAAAAGAATAGTATTTGTTTTCTCCAGTGTTGCTCTCCGGATATTGTAACCAATTCCACGGAGTGATTAAGTATTCTTTGATCAGATATTTTCCGGGTTGAAGGTATAGGATGTCAGTTGGATTAAGTTGGATGGTATCGAGCTCATTTTTAGGGAAAATAAATTCATCCTCCGGCAAATTACTCACCACCCATTCGGAAGGTTTGGGAAGCAAGGTTTTTAATCGGATTAATTCAATACAAATTCGGTTTCCCTTTCGAGAAAAGCCAAATAAATTTTGAGGAGCAGTAATTTTGAAATTGATGAGCTGAGGCTTTTTTGCTTCTTCCAATTTATAAAGCCGATACTTGGCATCTCTGGGATTCTTAGTGAAAAAACCCCAACCCTGCGGGAAGAAAAAAGTAATGATACTCTTTTCTTCCGCAGAAATAGGGACTACATTTTGCGTTAGCGTACTAATGAAATTAAGGTAGAAATACCCGAAAATAGTAACTATCGCCAAACACATTAAAAAATGTTTTCTCATTTGTTTGCTCCTTAGTTATACACCAATGCGATTTCTTTGATGATTTCTTCTCCCAAGTAATGATCGTAATCATATCCACTACTTTGGAGTGGAATACTGAAGTTTCTATTCCAGTTTAAATTCGCAGTCCATGCAACGTTTACTGCGTATACGAAATTACCAACTGCCGCAAAAGTTATAGCTACGGCACCCGCAAAGAAAAAGCAACGCCCTTGGTTAATATCCAGATCTGCGTACTCATTTTCATAACGAGATAAAACGGTTAACAGGCGACTGGAAAGATCCTTTAATTCCGCTTCGTCTTGGTAATTGACTGCTGCTAAATCGAGAGCTTGAATCTCTCGCTTCATGGATTCATTCTTGATTTCATCTAAATTACTTTGAATAACCGTAGGTAAAATGAGTAAGTCTCCTAATTGCATTGCTTTCTTAATCGCCAAAAAGTCTTTAGCATAAATCGCCTCTTTTAATTGGGTAAAGTAAGCAGGATTGATGCGCTCAATATTGGCAATATACTTTTCAACGTTTGCGGTATAAATATCCATAAACTCAGGATTTTCTTTGCTCGCAGCTTCAAGCATCGCTACATTATCCTTGAAAGAAGGAATTTCTGCGCTAGCTTCGCCAAGGCTAAAAAATACCGTTTTAAAAATCTCTTGTCCTTCTAATTGCGGTGATTGTGCTACTGTTTCTTCAACTTGTGGTTTACTACAACTCATCATGAGTAATAGAGATAAGGCTGCTAAGGTTGATAAGGTTGATTTCATAATAATACAATTTTGGGTGAAAAAATATAGCGTCAAAACACTTTACTAACTTTACTAAAAGTGTATTGACTAAGGTTTGTTTTATAATGATTTCAGACGCGGAAGATCTCTCGTAGAATTACTAAGATAGCGGAAAAGTATCGATCCTAAATATTAATATTTAAAAAGGATCTCTTATCTAAAGTTAATGGTTGAACTAGGATAAAAAAAAACTTTTTAATGAAAAAAACTTGTAAAACTTCGATTTGTAGATAATTTGTAGTTTTTAGGGACGACGAAATAAAGGAGGTTGTGGTTTTTTTAATTAAAAATTAAGAAAAGCTAACTTTGTAGCGTATAGTTTTGTTATAAATTGTTTAGGTAAAATAATAAATTGATAAATAGGTTTTGTTTGGAATTAATAATTCCGCTTAATCTTGGATTTTGGTCGTAAACTTCACCTAAAACCCAAAATAGCCGAGGTTATTTTATAAAGTGGATCAAATTTTCATCTAGTGATCCGTTTGGAGTCTCGTTCTTCAAGTTTAAGTTCTAATTCTTGTTGAATGTTATTTTGCGCATAAGCTTTACGCTGGATTCTTCCAAAATGCTTACCTTGAACATAAAAATTAGCCATGCTAAATACTAAGTTTCTGGTTTTCTCTTTTACTTTGCTGCTTTTGTGTCTTAGTTGTAATAATTCTAACCCTTCCGCTACTGCGGAACAAGCTAAAATTAAACCAGCTAAAGTTAGAACGTCAATCTTGTTTCCAGAAAACAACAATTGGATCACTTACCTCAATGCAGGTTCCGATTCCCTAGCAAATTTGTACGCAGAGGATGCAGTGAAAATCTTAGTAGACGGGACGATACTGTCGGGGCAAACTGCGATTAAAGATTATTTGCACGGCGCACTTCCCAAGATAAACGCTATTCAATCGGATACGATTATCCTTGCTCATCAAGAAAGAGCTTTGTCTTATGAACTTGGTGTATTCACAGATGTCGATCAAAAAAAGTATCAACACTTAATTATTTGGCAAGTACAGGATGCAGCAAGCGTTAGAGTTTTTGAATTTGTTGCACCACAATTAGAAGCTGTCGAAAGCTACGAAGAACTTGAGGAACGACGAGCACTTTGGATGGAACTATGCAACCGCCACGAGGTGAAGCAATTGATTTATAATTTGTATGCGGAGGAGACTTTGTATTTCAATCATCGACCCTTGCTAAAAGGAAGAGCTGCTTTGGTGAAAGCGTATCAATACATGAAAGACGAAAATTATCAATTGAGTTTATGGCCAATTGTAGTCCGTCAAGTGAGTCCAGATTTTATTTTTGAGATTGGGCAATGTGCGGGAAGCTACCAAGGGAAATACATCCTTATTTGGCAACGAACCGAAGAAGGGCAGTGGAATATTTTTATTGATTCTAATATTTAAAAAGGATTTGTATATTCTAATGTCAGCCAAATGGTAAAAGCTTACCAAGTATCTCGATTGGAGAAAAACTTATCTTCTTTAGGATCTTCTTTGAAGGTAGTAACCAAGGTACATACTTTACAGGCTTCTGCTCCCGTTTGTGAATACCAACGACAAGTAGATCGAATCCCACACTCCGGTAGTTGATCTTTGACGTATTTTTCTTCTACGGTATTCAGTAAGTTATCAATAACGCCACATTTTTTTCCCGTCCATTGATTACAACCAGATTCAATACATTTATTGGCTAAACGCAACGTTTTCTCGGGCTTCGTCTGGGCTTGTGTAAATTTTTGATAAACTTCTTCTGTGATTTTAATCGGATCTTTTAACAAATCGATTTCATCAACGTCATTTCTAATACCAATAAGTAAAGCGCCTTTTGTAAATTTAGCACTTGGGCAGGTCTTACCTTGATTTTCCATATTTCATTTTTTATTAGAAGTTGTAAACAGGAATAACTTCATTTTTTTAGAAAAAATAAATCAAAGGCGTACAGAAAAGACCATACGCCTTTGAGTGTGAATTATGGTGAGCAACCAACGATAGTCAGTGCTCTAAAAGCATTAAGTCGCTTATGGTGTCCACATACCAGCAGTTTGACCGAATATATCTAGTCCACCTTTGATTTGTTTTGTTTCATCATCTCGGAGTGCTTGCTTTTCTAAGGCATCCATTGCTTTTTGGATCATTAGATCTTTTTTTAAATCCTTTTTCATTGTCAAAGTTTTAAAAATTATCCATCTTTTATTTAAGGTAGCTTTTGGGATTCCTACCATATTGACAATGTTCAACGTAGTTCAACACGGTCATAAAATTTTTGTCCCTACTTTTTCGCAATGCCGCAAAAAAGGAGTGTTTTTTTAAGGAAAGGGCAGATTTGAATTTTAAATCTTGTATAACATATTTAGCTATTTTAGAGTGAGTAAGGCTAAATAGGTATAAGTTATTTTGATAGGCGTTTTGTGTAAGCACTACTAGAATATTGTAAGCTTCACATTGTGATTTCCAATTATACTACTAAAGCTGCAGAATTTCAAATTTTCGGCGTTATAAATGTTAGAGAAATAAAAAAAGCAAATGACTTTGCACTTGAGAATTTTATTTTTAGTTAGGTAGAAATCACAAACTTTAAAAAGGTTTACTTTTTTTAAGTAGAAAATTAAGTGTAAATTTTCTTTTTTGTAGTTATTTGGTAGAGTGTGAGGCGATTTCCGTAGGAATCGTTATTTTCGATTGTTAGGGCTAATTTAGAATAAGTAAAAATAAGAATCAGCTAAGTCAAGAAACCTGACTTATGCCTAAATCTTTACACGGTGAATACAAATAAAAGTCTCATCTTTCTGGTAAATTTGACTCCATCTTTAAACAATAGCATGAAAAAAATTACACTCATTTTATTCAATTTATGTCTTTTTTGCTCTCCAGTACTTTTTGCTCAAAACTGGAATCAAGCTGCAGCACTTCCTTTTGGTGATCGCTACGACGATGTTTTTTTTCTCACCGAAGATTTAGGCTGGACCGTCAGCGGAGTTGGCAGCATTTTCAAAACTGAAGATGGTGGCGATACTTGGTCTTCCATGTACACAAATCCTCAGTACTATTTTCGAGCCTTGGAATTTATCAACGAAGACGTTGGCTTTGTTGGTTCTTTAGATAGCGTTTTCTTAAAAACGGAAGACGGAGGTTCGACTTGGACTGATATTCAAGATTTATTGCCCGTGCCTATCAAAGGTATCTGCGGATTATCTCACGTCGGAGATCACGTTTTTGGCGTTGGAATTTGGTCTTATCCGGCTTACTTTATCAAATCGGAAGATCAAGGACAGAGTTGGGCACATCAAGATATGTCTGCCTACGCGGATGGATTGGTAGAATGTCATTTTGTGACTAAAAATCTAGGTTTTGTCGCTGGGCTCAAAGAGGATGTAGGTGCGGTTATTTTAAAAACAACGGATGGTGGCGCCACTTGGGAGCAGGTACTCGATACCGAAGGCGGAAGTGAATACATCTGGAAGTTGGACTTTGTTACCGAAGAAATTGCTTATGGCGTGGTCGAATCTTTTTCGAATCCTGCGCGCATCGTAAAGTCGATCGATGGCGGCGATACTTGGGAGGTTTTGCCAGTAGCGACCGAAATTATTGATCTACAAGGGATTGGTTTTCTCAACGAAACGACGGGTTGGGTTGGTCCGCGCAACCAAAAAATGTACGAAACTCAAGATGGCGGGTTGACTTGGACAGAAGGGGTAGGTTTTCAGAATATCAATCGTATTTTTCGGGTTTCCCCTAATCTAGTATACGCTTCCGGCTATCAAGTTTATAAATTTGATAATCCTAATCCAGTTAGTGTTACAACGCCTCCGGCTAGTACGGAACATGGTTTCCTCAGTACTTCCCCTAATCCATTTACGGCAACGATCAACACCAAAATTCGCATTGACAATCGAACTTTTGCCCGATTAGATTTATTCGATTCAGCGGGACAGCGAATTCAGAATATTCACGTCGGTGAATTAGCGAAGGGGGAACATCAATTTACACTCGAATTACCCAAGGCACAAGTTTATCCAGCAGGCGTGTATTTTTTGGTTTTGCGAACGAATGAAGGATTTATCAGTACGACTATTTTGAAGGAAAATGCTCGGGATTAAAAATGAGGAATTACTAAAGAAAGGCTATTCGTAGTATTCAATTTCATATCGAATAGTTTCTCGATCGTTTTCTTGGTAGATCGTATTCCCTTGCTCATCGTAGCGTTCAATCTCTTTTTTACCGTGTGCTTCATTTTCATAGCGCCGTAAGTTCCGTTGCTGGTCATAGGTGAATTTTTCTATTCTATAAGCTTTTTTTTCATCACCACTATGGTGCGATTTAGTAATTAACTTAGCTTGAGCATTATAAGTATTCTTAAAATGGTATTCAAAATAATTCTCCCAATCGGTGTGCATTTCTAATTCACTTTCAAAAATCAGTTCGTTGTGGTCGTCATATTTCCAAATATCTTGATTCCAAGTGGTAAGACCTTGGGGCGTATAATCACTACGGTATCGATGTAGCGTTTTTTCGATCCGATTACCGCGTTCATCGTACTGATAAGTTATGATGTGCGAAAAGAAAGCTAAATCTAATTCTCTTTCAATTTCCTTTCCTTCACTATTAATTTTAAAGACTTGCATTTCCTCAAAAATTGTTTTAAAGATAGTCGCATCTTTTGCAAAATCAGTATGTCGGTAATAATTTTCACCTTGAGGTGCTTCGAATAAATAGCTTTTTACTTTTTGGTTTTCAGCATTGTAAATCAACCGTTGGAATTTTACTAAGGTACCTTCACGATCAAATTTTTTATACTCAATCGGATTACCATTTGAATCATATTTCCAACGTTGTGTTTTCAATAATACGCTAGCGGAGGTAAATTTTTGCTTTTGAATTTTTCTATTTTGTGCATCATAAATAAAATCATAGCGAATGGTTCCCGTGTCTGGATGCTTGAATTGTTGAATCAAGTTTCCACGATCATCGTAATGGTTTTCTTCAAAACAATTGAGTTGTCCTTGTACATTAAGTATTTCCCATTTTAGGCAGCGACCCTCTTGTTCATAAAAATTGTACTGGTACTTAAAGACACCTTGCTCGTCGTAATTTCTACTCTGGAGCAACTCAAGCTCAAGGTTCTCTGAATCTATATAGCATTGGTCACAAGTTTGCACGCCATTTTTAAAAGTAGCATAGCGTATTCGTTTACCGTTTTGGTCGTAATATTCGAAGCGGATTAATTGCTCGTCTTCGTAGGTAAGGACTTGCTTAACTTTACCTTTTAGTTCTTCCATGGTTTTATCTTAACTAAGAAGTTCTTAGCGCGAATAGCTGTGTCGGTCATCACGCTAAGAACTTCGCTAGAGAAATTTGTAATTGGTGCTTTATTCGCAAGCTAAAAAATAATCTCGATCCAATTGGGTAGTCTGCCCATTTTCTTTTCTTTCCATTTCAAAATAGAGGTCTGGATTATTGATAATAAGTTCTTTCAAAGGACAGAAGTCTGCGATATTATTATTTTTAATAAAAATTTCATTAACTTTTGTTAGGCCAGAAAGCCCCGTAAGATCACTAAGCATCGCGTTATTATTGATAAAAAGTTTATCGCCGTTAACTTCATTTAGTGCCGAAAATCCATCTAAAGTCACTAGCCTTTCATTTTGATCAAGCAAAAAATCTTCGCCCACTGTTTCTAAAGCACTGCAATCAAGGATTGTTAAAAGTGCACAATTGGTAATTACGAAATTTTCTTCCACGCTTTGGAGTTTTGGCAAGGAAAAGAGTTCTAATTTAGGTGAATTTTGTATGAAAACAGTTTTGCCAACGGTATTGAGTTCTGGAAATTCTACATTCACTAAATTGATGCAACTATCAATAAATAAAGTCTGTAAATCTACTGTAAAATCAAAATTACTAATTAATTGAATCGAAGGGCAATGGGAAATGAATAAATCCGAAACCTTGACTTTAGCTAAACTATTGAGATCTACTAAATTAGGGCATTCATTCAAGGTGAGACTTCCAATTTCTTTCAGATTTTCTAAGAAGCTTAAATTGAGTACCCAATCACTAGAGATGAAAAGTTCTTTGATTGTTTCAATACACGCTAAGTCTTCTACAACCTGTGTGTAAGTTTTGTTGCTCAGTGCTGAAATAGTATATTGATCAAGACTTGTTACAGTAGGGCTTATCGCTTCTTCCTTTTGACAAGACCAAGTTGTTAAGCTAATGAGTAGTAAAAATGCGATGGATGAGATTGTTGTTTTCATAATTCTTTTTTTTAAGGGATAAAAAATATGGTTTTGCTAGCGGGTTCTGAGTATTAGTAGCACTACTAATTTGTTTTTCTTTTTTTAAAATTGTTTTACTAATTTGAATTTTTGAACTAGCGATTGATACGATAAGGAAATTGTCGAACAGAACGACGGTTGATATTTTCAATGATTTGATCCGTATGCTGTTGCCAGTCTGCTTCACGATTATAGGTGATGGACCACGAGGTACTACCTCCATCGGAGTCGATCAAGGAATAATCTGTTTTGACCATTTTGTTTGTAGTCGCAATTGCAGAGTTAAATTAACTAATAACTTGAAAGCCTCGCCAATGCTCCGGCATTGTCTGTGTTTTTTACCTCGTTTAAGCTCAAAATTCTTTTCAACTTATTGTAAACTCAATTTCCGCGAACTGCTTAGCAGCAGTAATAAACCACCTAAAAGTAGAATTGGAGCTTTCATTTTTTGAAATTTTAAGGTTAATGATATCCTCAAGATATTTTAAAATTTAAAAAATATATAATCCTTAGCCTTACTTTAAGATAGAATTAACAGCTTGTAAAAAATCTTAAAATTTCGTTAACAACGAAAACGTTTTTGTCTAAAAAAAAAGGCTATCACTCAACTTGATGATGAGGATAGCCTTTTTGTAACTAACATACTTTATAAAACACTTATTGATAAAGTCATTAATCCAACGTATTTAAAATAAATACCTTATGGTCGTTGGACAATGATCGTTTTTGTCTGTAGTCCAGTATCCGTTTGTAAGGTTACAAAGTAGTTACCAACAGGCACATCACTCAAGTCAATTGTAGTTTGGAAAAAACCAGCAGCTTGGTTACCCATAGCTATTTGTCGAACAACTTTTCCTAAAGCATCTGTGACGCTCAAGTTAACTTGCGTTTCTTTTGCTAATTCTGTTTCGATTCGAATTTGATTGAATGCTGGGTTCGGAGCGATCATCATATCTGCGTTAGCTACACTTTGCGTTAAGCGATTAGTAAAAGCACTAACGGCATCTAATGGGAAAGTACCACCATTGCTCAAGGCAACCCAAGGCTCAAAAGCTGGACTTTCTCCACTTAAGAAACCGGAAGCAAAAATGACTGCCGTCTTTCCACTCCAGAAACTAAGGTTCGCTTGGTAAGAAGCAACAATCGTGTTGTTGTCTTCCGCTGGTGTCACACTAAGCATATAAGTATCATCCGCAGGAATATTTAGGTAACCTTGGAAATCTCCAAAAGAGGCATTGTCAATAATTGGTGTACCACCCGTTACAATGTCAATGGTTGGTGCATCAGGCGAACCGTGGAAAAATAAGATTCCAACATTATCTTCGTTATCTGCCATTTCTTGTCCCATGTCAAATACACTCAATCCAAAACCAGGATTTCCACCTACGATTCCGCTGGCAACGACAACGTAGGTTTCTCCTGCTTCGAAAGTCACTGGGAAGTTAGCAATCGCATCCGCAGCACTGTCGCTATCATCTAAAGCTACACCGATATTAATTTCAACACCTGCTGGTACGTCGATGTAAGGAGTAGCTTCTCGGAATACGAAGTTGTTTAATAACAAATCTTCATTTGCATAAATGTCTACTTTAGGTCTTGGTGCATTGTGAATAATTTGAACTCTGGCCGTTGCTGGAGGTGGTGGTGGAGTTACATTGATTTGATCTAGTGGGAAAGTACCACCGTTGCTCAACGCTACCCAAGGTTCGAAAGCAGGGCTTTCTCCACTCAAGAAACCCGAAGCAAAAATCACTGCTGTTTTTCCTGCCCAGAAGCTAAGGTCAGCTTCGTAGGATGCAACAATTGTACTGTTGTCATTACCAGGTGTAATATCTAATTCGTAAGTATTATCCGCAGGAATATTTAAGTAGCCTTGGAAATCTCCAAAAGAGGCATCGTCAATAATTGGTGCGCCGCCAGTTAAGATATCAATCGTTGGGGCATCGGGTGAACCGTGGAAGAATAAAATGCCTACGTTATCTTCGTTGTCTGCGGTTTCTTCGCCCATATCAAATACACTCAAGCCAAAGCCTGGGTTTCCACCAACGATGCCACTGGCAACGACGACGTAAGTTTTTCCTGCTTCGAAAGTTACGGGGAAGTTAGCAATGGCATCTGCTGCGCTATCGCTATCATCTAGTGCTACGCCAATGTTAATTTCTACGTCGGCTGGTACATCGAGATAAGGCGTTGCCGTACGGAATACGAAGTTGTTTAATAACAAATCCTCGTTTGCATAAATATCTACTTTAGGTCTTGGTGCGTTGTGAATAATTTGAACTCTTGCGGTTGCTGGAGGTGGTGGTGGAGTTACATTGATTTGATCTAGTGGGAAAGTACCACCGTTGCTCAACGCTACCCAAGGTTCGAAAGCAGGGCTTTCTTCACTCAAGAAACCCGAAGCAAAAATCACTGCTGTTTTTCCTGCCCAGAAGCTAAGGTCAGCTTCGTAAGATGCAACAATTGTGCTGTTGTCATTACCAGGTGTAATATCTAATTC
>JBGCFY010000153.1:0-26771 GCA_045110315.1 Saprospiraceae bacterium | reverse complement strand
ATTAAATGGTGTTAGATTTTGATCAGTATTGAGGCACGAAAACCGCCCTAAGCCTTTGCTTAGGAAGGCTTTGAGTAACGAAAAGACTGGTCAAAAGATGATGCAAGTTAATAAGTAAAATAATTTGTATTGGTACTTAAGGGGAAAAGATTAGCTAAAATAGTACAATCACTCCAATGATCAATTCCTAGGAGTTAAATTTTTTTTGGTCGACTTATAAATGTATTCAATTACAAAACAGAATACGACTATTCCTACTGCGATCACTACATTCCATTTCGCTGTTTCTAATTGTTTGATAATCAATGTGACTAATGCGAGCAAACAAGCACCACAACCAATTAAAGCAATTGTACCATTCCCGCTTATTTCCTTTTTTAATTTAAAACCAACGTAATTTACGCAAGCAAAAATCAACAAGAAACCAATACTTCCCGCCGTCGATATACTTTCTAACTTCAGGGTATTTACAAGAATCAAAGTAGCCACTGCCGTAATTAATAAACCGATAGGTTGTCCCCAAAACTGGTAAGTTAATTGATGCGGTAATTCGTCGTCTTCGGATAGTTCGTAGCTCACTCTACTTCCTCCGTATAGCGAAGCATTGATCGCTGAAAAAGTAGAGATCAACGCAGCAATAGTGATAATTACAAACCCCGTTGAACCTAGCATTGGTTTAGCGGCTTCTGCCAATACATAATCTTTAGCCGTTGCAATTGTAGCAAAATCGAGGGAACCAACCGTAATAATGGCGATAATAAGGTAAAGGAAAATGACAAAGATAACCGAACCGAAATAGGCTTTAGGGATATTTTTCTTGGGATTTATGATATCGGGAGCGGCGTTGGCAATTAGCTCAAATCCTTCGTAAGCGACAAAGATCATCATTCCCGCCGCAACCAAATTCAAAGGAGATTCCCAGTTTGAAAAAGCCAACTGATCCAAATGCGTGCTACCGAATAGACCATACGTTCCAATAGCAACAAATGCTAATAGAATAATTAATTTTGTAATCACCGCAATAGATTCAATTTTGCCGACAACGGTAATACTATAATAATTGATCGAGGTCGCCAGCAGGATAATTAAACTTGCATAAAGGTGAAAGTCAACTGCTAGGCTATTTGTGATTTCATACAAATTCGGCGCGTACGAACCAAAGGCAGAAGCATAGAGCGATAACATGATAATGTAACTCACCCAGAGTAAGTTATTAATGCCACCGCTAAATACATTAACGCCAAATCCTTGATTAATAAACTTTACCGTTCCGCCTTTATCGGGATAGGCAATCGATAATTTCACGTAAGAATATGCCGTAAATAAGGCAATTAATCCCGCAATCAAAAAAGCAATGGGCGTTCCTCCTTTCGCTAGGTCGGTTGCTAATCCTAAAACTGCAAAAATACCTCCACCCACCATTCCACCAATTCCAATAGAAATGGCATCTTTTAAACTTACACTCCCTTCTGATAGATTTTCTTTCATTGAAGTTATTCAAAATTATGTTGAGCATCGAACTTGACTACCAGTCAGATAAAGACTTGATCATCAAGATAAGACTCGTTTAGAGTTTCGCAATTATAACTATCGTGACGATAAAAAACTGATAGATCAGGCAATCAATGCTTTGACTACAAGGTTTAAGATAGTTCTTAAAGTCGTTCTCGGAACTAACTAAGTTAAGTTCAGGCAGGTCTAAGTATTAAGATCTGTTTTTAAACAACTTCTATTACAACTTTAAACTATGGATGATTAAACTATGGATGACCTCTTCTATCTTTTTCCGTAAGCAAACCATCGTCACGTCCAGTAACTCTAGTTTCCAACAATATTTTGTTGTTCGATAAGGTCGAAGTGTGTACACTGCCTAGAGCTCTGAGGTTATTTTCAGCTATAATTTGATTAAGTTTAGCCTGCGTAGCAGCTTGATTCCTTGGTTCTCCTCTAAACATTTTATTAGGTAAACTACTACCTTCTATCTCAAGGTTGACACTAGGCATGGTATTTAGCTTTTCTAGTAACAATCGAAGCAGGATAGTAGCTTCTAGATCATCTCTATCACCGTAAGGCCAATGAAAATAAGTAAATTTAATGGCATCTTTCCCAATATTTTCATCATATTTGGACTGAAAAAATTCATCTTCGCGGCGCACCTCATTACCAATTTCTGGCACGTCAGCGAGCCGTTCCTGACGGACATATTCTGCGGCAGAATACACTTTTTCTTCTGCCCCAATTAATACTAGTAAAATAGGGTTTAAGTTCACATTATTGCTGATGAGTTTATTAAGAATCAGCTCCAAAGTACTACTGTGTGGTTTATAATGACCACTCTCGTTATCTAGTCGTGTGATTTGTCCACCCCGAACAAACATTTGTCCAGCCGTTTTAACAGAAGCACCTCCAAGGAAATTAGCGTGGGTAAAACCATCTGCCCGCGCTTCAATCCCGTGCTTTTCAGATCGGATATAAATCTGACCATTAGTCGCAAAAACGTAAATCACCTTCCCCTCTACTAATTGTACCCGAGCTCTTCTTCCATTGATTGCGCCCGTTTTTTTGTAGAGCAATCCCCCGCTAAAAATTACTTCCGATAAATACTTCGATCCTGCATCCAAGTCATTGGCAGCTTCACTGTCTCGAAGCGCTCTCGCCTCTGGTTTTAACTCCGTTTCTTGTGGAACATTAGCGGTAACCACTCTTTGAATAGGACTTTCTGCACCGCTGTTTTTATTGGTAATGCTTTGTGAAAGTCGTTGCTCTTGCCCAATATATTGATTGGCGATCATTTGTAATTGTATCGCTTTACTATTTTGTGGGCTTTGTTTAATGCTATTAACTAAGTTTTGTTGTAATTGGACTTCCGGTCGATTATCGATGAACTCCGTACTAGAGGATGCTGTTTCGCTTGTATGAGCCGCTGCACGTTTAGTCGTCGTGCGATGCTGATCTGCAGGGGTATGGTTGGTAGGCCCGTTCATCTGTTATTTTTTTGTTTACTTGGGGAGTCAAATCTGAAATTAGAGCATAAGAGAAATTAACACAGTTTTTCCATAAGATACAAATTACGGATAAATTTAATAAGTTCAATAGATTTCTATCAATATAGTTAATTTGTAACCCTCGTACCGTTAAACTTCAAACGCTCAATTCAAGCAGACCAGTTTGCCCTAAGACTTTAATTTGGCTTATTAGCTAAAGCTATAAACCACTTACGATCCAAGTACATCCAAAAAAGCTAAGCAGATTTGAACTTGCTAATTATTGTTATTTTTCATATATTACAGCTATGTCAAGCAATCTCTCTAACAAATTAAAGCATTTAATCGCTCTAGGTAAGCTAGAGAAGGCGATTGTTTTATATTTTGAAAAGATGCAAGACGTCAATGCTACGCTACTTTCTTTCCGATACCATTCTTTAAAAAAATCTTTCACCACGGGGCTAATTTCCACCGAAGCGTTTGCGGTAAAAGCCAATAACTTAGTCCTAACTTTATTATCACATCTTGAGATGAAAGACAGAGCGTTATCATTAGTTGGGGCAAAAAAAAAAAACTACACTGAATATATTTAATTATTAAATATACATTTTGTGTAAATAAATTTTAGTTTTCAGCGCTAATCAAATTGTTTACAGCGACTTAGCTAAAACTATTTACAATTGCAAAAAATACTTGCATTTTGCTCTTTTCATATCTCTCACTTAAATCAATTGCTTCCATCTAACGATTCAGTTTTTCATCAAACTTTTGCTCCCACATTTTCTTAGTCATATTGAATTCCTTCCTGAAAGCTTCAATCATTTTCAAGTAAGCTTGTTTTTCAAATATAAAAGCTTGAATATTTTCAAACCAATTAACCGTTGTTCCCACCATTTCTGGATCAAATTCCTTCGTCTGGTCAAGACCAAGCTTTTGCCATTCAATGATATCTCCTTTGTTTTCAATTGCAGCAATGATCAACGTACAAGAAAAGTCGTTATCATCTGGACACATTAAAACTGGGCAATTGCTTACCATGCCTTCGTTGGGTAAAATTCTTTCCCACACTACTTTACTTTCCATTTCTACTTCCATCGCAAAAGATAAAGTTGGCACCAATCCTCCGTACCAGTTTCCGGGATACGCTTCTTCCAACTTCTCGTCTAACCAATCCTCCCCTATGCGATAATTCAAAAAATCATCGTAACCGTATTCACTTTTGTCGATTGCGGCTTTTATCTTATCCATTTTTGTTTACTTTCTTCGATGTTCTAATGTCTGCTGATAAGGTTATTTTATACCTAAAGTAACCCTATGATTTTTCTTATCAGAGTGCTTTAAATTTATAAAGTCTAGCCGATGCAAATCACCAACTAGACTTTATGAAGTTATTTTAAAAGATAAGATACGAAAAAACACCTTACGGTAAAGTTTCCATTCTACTACTATTTCCGAAAAAACTTCTTAGTAGTCAGTGCGCCATTCACCTCGAATTGTAAAATTAGTAAACCTTTATACTGCTCCAAAGAATAAGAACTGTTGGTCGTAGTACTAATATTTTCAAGCAACGTACCATTCGTAGCATAAACCGCGACTTTTACTGGAGCATTTTCTTTAGCCTTCACCGTGAAGGTTCGATCCGTAAAATCAACCGTATAGTTAATCTCCTTTACCGGAACAGTGCTAACCGGACCGATATTGATATTGACCTCGTATAACTCTAGTCCTAGACCACCTTGATAATTAATGGCAAGGTAAATTTTATCATTCTGAACCGCAATTGGAAAAGCTTGGAAACCCGTTTCTGTATCTAAAAAATCATAAATATTCCCCGTACTACCATCTGCCATATTGATATAACTTAATCGAAAATCTTTAAAAGCATATTCATAAATAAAAAAGGCATAACTACTTTCTTGCAAAATGGAGACTGGAGCGCTTCTACGTCCCGTATGTAAAACAGTCGTTCCCGAAGCCGTTCCATCCGAAAAAAGAATCGGATAATCGCCAAAAAATTCTTGCTCCGCTGCTAATACTATTTTATCCTGATAAACGGATCGAATGAAATCTTGGTTCTGCGTGAGCGTTACATTGGTAGCGGCAGCTAAAAGCACTTCCTCGCCTTCGATGCCATTAACGGCGTAATAACCAGACTGAGGTTCGTAAGCCATCCCCAAGTTTTCAGACAACTCGTGCATTCTAGCGATCGGCTTTCCATCAATTTGAAATGGTTCAATTGTTCCATTTTCATCATCATAGCGAAAAGAACCACTAACTCCTGCGTTAAACGGATCGTCTACGACAAAAACGATATCATCGCCGACCTGATTCATTCCAAAAATCTTAGGAAAGCCAGAGCCAGCCGTTTTAGTAGCCTTCAAGGTAGCCGTTCCATTTTCCACGATGTACAATTCAATTTCATTGCTACTGACTTGTCGTAAAAAAGCAATTTCATCTTTGTAAGTACAAATATTATGATCCGTAAATTGTATCGCACTATTGTAACTTACGTCGGATAAAACATCATCAATCATTACACCGTCCGTCACTTTCAGCTCATTACTGACAAAATAATATAGCAAATCATTTTTGGAAACAATTAGTCCTTTAGCATCACCAAAACTGCCATCAAAAACTTCCGTTCCTTCCGGTGTTCCATCACTGACCCAAAGGTCGTACCCATTCGTTGAGCCTTGGGCTGTAAAGTAAAATTTCTCTTTGTATTCAAAAATTTTGAAAGGATTTGAGCTATCTGTTCCTGGAACAATATCTTTCAAAATAGCCAAATTTCCATTTCGTAAATACCCCATTTCTCTACCCGTACTTTCGGTTTCTAGGACGACTAGCGTAGTTCCATTAATGGTCACGGTATTCGCTCGGCCGTCATCGAAAGTACTCTCCGTTCCGGGATTAAAGTCTGAAATTAAAATAGGTTGCGCAAATAAAGTGAATTGTAAAAAAAAGAAGAAAGCGATAAAAGTAAATTTCATTTTTTGTTTATTCATTATTGAACTTGTAAAACTGTTTTAAAAAAATAAGTTATAGCATGAGTTATTTGATTTAACTCATACTGAATTGGCCTCAACAATAAGGAAAGTCGATTACTCTCACAAGACCTGATCGTTATATCTTATGCTTTCAAAAGCCATACCGTACTCGTTTTTGCCTCCTTGATAATTTTATGAAACTAAACGTTTCTAGCCAAGATTACCGTGCGCATCCTTTTCATCGACTCCTGCAAATATAAAGATATAGAAACCAAGTTAAAAACAATATTTACATTGATCGCGCACGATCATTCTTTTACAACG
The DNA here is from genome assembly GCA_045110315.1 of Saprospiraceae bacterium. Classification (GTDB taxonomy): domain Bacteria; phylum Bacteroidota; class Bacteroidia; order Chitinophagales; family Saprospiraceae; genus CALFBG01. The sequence goes on along the minus strand of JBGCFY010000153.1, from coordinate 20,476 downwards.
CGGAAACTATGGAATACACCATTCATACGAGTCCGCAAAAGATACATTCCACTAGGATAATTCGATAAGTCAATTTCCGTTTGTGAATTACTAATCGCTGTAGTCTGCAATAGTGCGCCCGTGATGTTAAACAACATCATCTTATCCTGGTCGGAAAAAGAAGTTTCGGTGGTGGTAAGAAAAGTAGTAGCAAAAGTTGGATTAGGGTAAATTACGACCGAAGTTTCCGCACTAAGCTCATTCGTATTCGTTGCAATAAAATCACTAAAACATTCATTCTCAAAGGCAGTACTCAACTCTACGCTGGTCGTCAAAACTGCAGTCGAATCTTTACAGATGCATCTTTGATCATTAAAATTATACGTCATAAAAGCAGCATCCGTTTCGAAGGCTTTAAAAGTACATTGTTCAAAACTCAAGGAATCACTGATCAGCATTTGTGCGGAATGACTCCAGTTGGTGAATAAAGTATTCCCACCGCTCCAATGGTTGAAGCCTGACGCTTGCGAAAAATTACAAGGCTCAAAAAATAACAAGTACAAGGTTCCAGTACCTCCAACACCTACACCTCCACCGACGTTTACGGCGATGGAACCATCTCCCCGTAAATCTCCAACAAAAGAAATAGACCGAGAGAAACGCTCTTCCCCTCCCGCATCAAAATCAAAGTTAAATCCTCCTTCTACTTCGTCTATTTTAGTATAAGTTTTTACCGTTTTATCATTATTCAAGTAAAGAATATAAGCATCTCCTAAGCCTTGCTGATTCGCCCCTGTAATGAGATCAGGAATACCATCTCCATTTAAATCTCCGGGCGCACAGAGCGCGTGACCAAATTGAGCACCAGCCGTTCCGTTAGGGTTTACACTAGTAGTCAAAGTATCTGTAAATCCATTTAAGCCTTCCGTTATTTTTATTTTGGATACCACGTTATAGCTAGTCGGATCAAGCGAGAGTATCCAAACGGCTCCTTTTCCACCATCCGACATAAAAGCACCAACCGCCAATTCTTGTGTACCGTCGTTATCAATATCACCAAGCATGGCAACTTCTCTTCCTCCGAACATATCCTCATTCATCAAGCCAGTTCCAAAACCACCTGAAGTAGCACTAATCGTTACAATATCTGAGTTTATCACCTGCGAGGCATTGTCAAAAAATAAAATACGAATGGCACCACGATTATTTCCCCCTAAATCTGAATTGGGATCACAAGCCACCAAATCTATTTTACCATCATTATTTAAATCGCCAATAGCAGATAATCCTTGCGCGACAAGGTTGGAGTTTTTAACATAGTTTTTTACCGTTCCATCGCTATTAAGGTGAAGGATATATAAGGCTCGATTAGCGGAAGCCGGTGCAGAAACGGCTACATCTGGAATATTATCGTTATCATAATCACCAATTCCAGCAACGCCATAGCCGAAGAAATTACCTTGTAGCAAGCTTTCCTCAAAGCCACCTTCTAGCATTGAAATTTTCTGATTGTCTTGCACCGTTCCATCCTGATTCATAAAAAGAATATAAACGGCTCCGGCATCTGTCTCTCCATCATCATCCGAGCGCGCGCCGATCACCAAGTCAAGAATTCCATCGCCATTGATATCTCCCGCTACGTCATGATCGCGGCTAAACCGATCACCTGCATCGAGGTCTGCGAAAAAGCCACCAGAACCTTCTTCTATTCTGACATAACCGTCGGGACCAAATTGAGTAAGTGTTTGTGCGTAGGTAAGATTTACTAGGAAAAGCGTTACCGCAGTTAGGATGGTAGTTGTGCTAAATTTCATTTTTCTGATTTATTAGTTATTCGTTACTAATATGGTGCACGAAATCAAAAAAAGGTTGCTTGGTTGCTGTAACTAAATTTGGCGTAGGTAGTTCGTCATTCGCGGAATTAAATTAACCAAAATTATTAACTAAAATTATTAACTAAAATTACTGTAAGAAGTTTTCTTTTCTGCACCAATCTGGCTGCTGAAATTGCTTCTTATTGATCTTAGCGGTAATCGCATTCGAATAAAACACAAAATCTCCCATCCGCAGTTTAAATCGAATTTTAGTTTGATATTTGCCGCTATATTGGGTCTAGTGATTTCTAAAAAAGCAGTTGGCGCTAAGCTAAAGTCATCCCAATCCAATAAACACCAATTGATTCTTTTATATTCTATGGGCTTCCAAATGCCAAGTACACTCTTAGCCTCACAAATAATTAAAAGCCTTCCGCCATCACTATTAATCAAAAAAGGAAGATCCGCCCAATTGCGAATCGTAATCTTCCAAGTACAACCCTCAGAAATTTCTTTCACAGTTACATCGACATGATACTTACCATAAGTTTTTATCTTTTCCCCTTCCTTAAGAATTACATCACTATGCCAATAGTCAATATGCATCATGGAATCCGTTGAGATGACTTCTGTACAAGACTTTTTTTGCCCAAACCCATCATTAAGCGTCAAGAAAAAAAATAAGCAAACAATCATAGTCCTCACCATATCATTAGCTGTAAAGTAAGTTGTCTGTAAATAAGGTCTTTGTTTTCCAAGCATAATTTTTTATAAAATATATCCTTTCCATTTTAAATCCTCTTTATCCTTAACTTCCCCAATCACACCATCCTTCAACAAGTATAAATTATCGGAAACATCCATGACATTTTCATACTGATGATCCGTTACAATGATTCCTTTATGCTGCCTTAATTCCGTGATTCTTTCTTTTACTATTGCTATGTGATTAGGCATGATATGAGAAAATGGTTCATCCAGTATCGTAAACTTTGAAGCCGCTTCCAGAACAATTAATACTTCTACTAACCTTCTCTCTCCTCCTGACAATTTAGAAAACTTAAGCGACAAATAATCTTTAAAAAAGGAATACCTTCCAACGAATTGATCAGCATCAATGCCATAATAATACAGCAAGCGCTCCACGCGAATAGACTTTGGATGAAATTCGTGCTGTGGCAAATAATTTATTAATCCTTGCTCTTTATAAAGATTTAATAACTGTTGCCCTTTGTAATTTATATATTTAAACTGCGGCTGTATTTGACCAGTTATGATTTTCAACAAACAAGATTTCCCACAGCCATTCCTCCCCAAGATCCCAATCACTTGATTACACGCTATCGTTAAACTTGCTCCTCGCAACACTTTCAATTCACCGTATTCCAAAAATACGCTATCAATTTGTATCGTATCCTTCATGGTCTCCAATTTACAAGTATCGAAATTCCAGTGATACAAAAAACCAAATCTATGATCAAAGCATAAATCAATAATTCTTGTTTCCCAAAGCCATTATTCATATAAAAAAACAACTCCTTCGCTTTTCTTTTTTGGTGAATATACAAGCCATAAAAACTCGTTGCGAGTTTAAACCAGAACAGCGCGGTGAGGGCATAGATTCCCATGTTTATAAAAACATAAAAACTCAAAAAAGAAATTATCCCAGTAAAAATCAGATAATCTCTAACGTAGAGAAGGAGGAGTTTGATTTTCTTCAAGTGACTTTGTTTTAGTTCAATTCGCTTTCTTATTGCTTTTGTTATTTATTGAACGTCAAATGTCACTTCTCATTGTTTGGGGTGGTTTGTTGTTGTTTTTAGAGGGAAGAGTCCAAGTACGGATTAACTTAGAAGAGTAATAGCCAACTTTAAAGCTTCGACTTGATATTTATTAACCACAGCGGTATCGAATAAAATTCCACCGAGTTTGGCTTTCGTAGTAGCACCGTGTATAAGCTCAACTTCACTTGCCGTATTTTGAATTAAACCTTCCATTTTGAAAGAAACCGCCCCTCCTGCAAATTTACCTTTTGTTGCCCTTGCCTTAATCGCTATTTTATCAAAGTTCATGGTATTGAAAAAAGTGGCCATCGCAGTTGAGAAGGCTCTGACGTCATTTTGATTTGAAGATTCTTTTAGGCTGATTTTTTTTAGCTCGGGGGAAATGATTTGGTAATTGTCTTTGTCGCCTGCTAGGCAGACTAAGATGGCATCGTTTCCTTTGATTTCGATTCCGCAGACTTTCATGTGGGGTGTTTTGTGTTTTTTGACCTACCGTCTTTATTTTTATTGAAAGAGGAATGGGTTGGAATCTTCTACTTAAACTTTATATCAAAATATAATTCAGCCATACTTATTTCTATCTTAATGGATTGGAGTTTTATCTTATTTTCTAAACCTTCAAATCTACTTATACTCCATAAGTCAGTTCCTGGCTTCTTATAGAATACATCTACTTGTGGCCGATCTTGTTCAATTAAGATATATTCTTGAAGAGAAGGAATTTGCTTGTATAAAAAGAATTTATCACCTCTATCATAATTTGCAGTTGACTTAGATAATACCTCTACGATTAAAGTTGGGTTTGTGACTGAATTTTCATCAAGTTCTGATGTTTCTAATGCGCCACAAATTACCATTGAATCTGGGTAAACATAACTTTTTCGATCTTTTATATTTAGCTTGATTTCACTTGTATAAGGTTTACAACTTGATTTTTTCGATTTCAATTTACCTCTTAGTTCAGCATATATATTTCCACAAAGAAGACCATGATTTAAAGAACCTCCGGCTAATGCAAATATTTCTCCATCGTGGTATTCATACTTTGTATTACTTTCTTGCTCCTGAGTAATATATTCTTTAACTGTTAATTTTGGTATTTTATGAGCTTTCATCTTCTTTTCCTTTTTCTACAATTTAATAATTTATTAGCATAATTTCCAGTAAAAATATAATTAACCTTTAGTTATACTCAGTATTAATTTTTTGCTTAATGAAGTTTACAATATCTGATAGTATTTCTTCTCTTCTGCCTGTAAGATATGATTTACGAACTAATCTTTCTGACTTATTAATGTATCCTTTTCCGAAGTATTTATTGATGATTTCAGAGTTTTTATATCCGATTACTAGTTTCTGTAGTTTTAGGTTTAATTGTCTTTCCATTTCATTGATGATTCCAATAGATTCTTTAAGTCTGTATTTTTCAATTTCAGTATAATTGAAGAATGGTCTAAAAATTATTTCAAATTCCATTTCCTCCAAATTTACTGATAACTTATTCCGCATTTGCGAGTGTATTCTATTTAATGAAAAATGGTTTCCAATTCTAGAAATTATTGGATTACAACCTTCTCTATTATCTCCAGTTTTTCCTATATACAATTTGAAGCTGTTACCAATTTTGGATTTGGCAATAATAACGTAAACTCCAATTTGTTGTCTTGTGACTTCACCGTCGATTACAAAAGAAATAATTTTATTTGTAGGCATGCGTTCCATCAGATTTGACAAATGCTTTTGCAACTAAATTTGCTTCTTTAACTAATTTAAGTTCATTTTTTAGCCAATAGTGTGTTTCTCTTATTAGTCTATATGTTCCTCTTCCACCTTTATATTCGGTACCATAAGAAGTAAGAAAATTGTTTCTGTTAAGATGTTTTGCTAATTCTTCACCAGACATCTTCATATCATTTTGAGCTAGAAAGACTCCTAATTTCCAAATATACACTTTCTTTTGATTCATAATTTATATATTTTGTTTAAATTCATTTGTTTATTGAGCACAACAACCATATACCCACAACTCCCAATAATAACCAGCATATAGCCAATTACAACCGCCTAACCCCTCACCACCAAACAACAAACTTACAAAAAAATCCCTCCCCACCCAAAACAAATCAAAAAAATAAATATAAATCAAACTAACCTTTCCCCTTCTCGCAGGATTAACCTACAAATCATTCACCCTAAAAACTCCAAAATATCCATGCGAAAGAATCCTTACACCCTTCGTTTCCACACCAACGAATACCAATACCTCGGCAACTTCCCCAGCGAACGCACCAACCAATGGGCGGAAAACGCACAAGGTGTCACCACCGACGGGGAACATTGGTTTCTCTCCAACGACGCTCGAATGTTCAAGTACCACGTACTAACCAGCATTAGCAGCAACAACTCCATCATCCGTACCGGAATGCCCGACAACTTGCGACGTCTCGGGTACACGCAATTCAAAGCACTCTGCTTTCACGACGGCTTCCTTTTTGTCCCCCTAAAATCAGGCGGTGCTAAACCGCCCGCCATCGGAATGTTTCGAGCAACGGACCTGAGCTACGTCGCACACGTCGAGTTGGATCCTGCTTGGGAATTAGGAACGCCCGGCTGGCTCGCCATTCACCCCAAAGAAGGTAGGTTGTATACCTCCGCAAGTAAAGTGGACTACGGTAAAGGGCTTAAAGTTTTTGATTTCAACATCCTCGCAGATCAATCCGGTTTTACGATGTCGCTTTCCCACGAACTCGTCCCGCGCCTGCAAATGCCACTCAATCATATGCAAGGAGGTATTTTCTCCCCAGAAGGACAACTGTACCTGATCAATGGTTATTTGGATAGTAATGTAAGTAAAGGTGGAATCAGCGTTTTTGGGATGCATGATTTTCACTTTCGACAGAAATCAGCGCAACGAGGCGATTTTAGATTCCAATGGGACACGCATTGGACGGTACAGGAAGAACCCGAAGGAATTTGTTTTTGGGATTTAGATGACGATGATCGTGCGCCTCACGTAAAAGGACAGTTACACGCAATTCTACTGGATAACGATGCGGGTCCAGATGACGTTTACATGAAACATTATCGCATGAGTGATCCTGTTCCCGTCGCGATTCCTGAGTTTAGTCTCCGACATAGTTTCCTCAGCGATGAGGCCATTCCACAAAACCTTTTTCCACCAGATACCGTGCGCGGCATCACACATGACCATAAAGCGCGCTTCTTCGCAACGACCACCGGACTTTATAAACGACCACTCGTCCCAGCGAATCCAACGGGCATTGCCAACGCACAACGCGATTGGCCGGACAGCTTAGCTCCATTTGATCACGTCGGTGATATCTGCGAAGTCAATGGGTTTATTATGGTGCCTTTTTCTGGAGTCGGTCAGCGAATTCAAATTGCAGTTTTCTCAGCGGAAGATTTGGAATTAATTAGTATTTACGTGCTACAACAACGGGGTCGCATTGCTTTACTTGGCTTCGATGGACGTACGAAAAAACACTTACACCTTTTTACGCCCGAGGGAAATATTAATCAGTACCTCATCTTAGATTTTCCGCCAGAACAATTACGTTTACAAGCGCAGGGTGCGCAATATCGTTTAGACGATGCCAACGCGCCGCAACCCATCCGCAATATTACGGGCGGTGAAATTTCTGCGGTTTCTGGCTTTCACTATATCGCTCACGATGGTCATATTTCGGTCTTTCATTCCGATCGCAGCTTCGTGGATGCTTCTGCCATTGAGTACAATTTAGGGGAAGCAACCTTCGATGGCGACGCAGGAGATTTTGTTCCAAAATTGATTGCCACGGATCCTTGGCTCGAACCATTTCCTGCTGGTATCAATTTTGAAAATATTCCTGATGTGCAAGCTTTTATGGTTGACCCAAATACGGGCAACGAACAAATTCGGTCTTGGGAAATTGCGAGCATTCACTTGGTGGGAAATAAACGAAGTAAGGAGTTACACCAAAGAGGTTGTCCCTTCCAACGCTTGATGGCGCCGTCCAATTACGTCCCGTTTAAAACGGTGCAAAATGCCTTAGATTCCGGCTATAATGGTTGTTATTATTGCATGAAGCGCCACGATACGGGCTAATTGTATTAAAAAATAATCGCAAAGAACTTATATAAATACTTCCGCTACCAAGATCACTTTTCGCATCTTGGTAGCTTTTTTTTAGTTTAAAAACAGTCAATTTAACTTACAGCTTCAAACTAAAAATCGTCGCTTCGTATGGAATCGAACTAAGCGTCAAACTCCCATTATGCAAACGAGCCACTTGCTTTGAAAAACTCAAGCCAATTCCCGAACCATCCAACTTCGTTGTAAAAAACGGAATAAAAATTTGATCCAAAATCTCCGTCGCAATGCCCGGACCGTTATCCGTAATTTGTAGCATCACTTTTTCATCGTCCGTCGGGTAAGCTTGGCAAATTATTTTACCATCGGCTTGTCCTTGTAAAGCTTGAATCGCATTTTTGAGTAAGTTAACCAAAACCAAACTGATCTGCTGTTCGTCCGCGAAAACGGCTAGGTCAGGAATAGCGACCGACCAAGAAAATTCAATATTTTCAACACCTACTTCCTGTTCAATCATCACCCCCACTTTCCCAAATAATTCTTCTACAGAAAGCAAACTTTTATCTGGTAAAGAAATCCCACGCAAGCTCCGGTAAGAGCGTACAAATTCACTTAAGTTTTCGCCTTGATCCTTGATGACTTCTAAGCCTTTTACCGTATTCGCTAGTAATCTTTCGTTGAGCGATTCTGCCTTAACGATACCGTCTTCTGTTTTGAAATAGCCCAACAAGGATTCCGATAGAGAAGTAATCGGTGCGATAGAATTCATAATTTCGTGCGTCAATACTTTAATCAATCGCTCCCAGGAATCAGTTTCTTGGTCCGCTAATTCGGCGCGGATATCTTGAATAATGACTAAGGTTAAGGCTTGTCCGTTAAGGGTTAAAGGTTTCGCTTTAAAAGTTAATTTCAGTTGTTCTCTTTCGTTAGAAAATTGAAAAGCATGGGCTACGTTAGGTTTTAAATTTAGAAATAATTGAAATAACTTTTCGTCTACACGTTGTAGTTGTTTGAGATGATTCAGCGCTCGGTAATTCAATAATTTTTCCGCCGTAGGATTTACAAAAACGACTTGTCCAGCTTTCGTAAAACTTAAAATTCCAATGCTTGCCTGTTGTAGTATTTCTTGATAATACTTTTCTTGATTTTCATTTTCGACTTGAATACTCAGCAAATGCTGATTGATCGTATTCATGCCTCGGTGCAAGTCTTTAATTGTATCATTATCATTTTGCTCAGAAAAACGAACGGTAAAGTCATCATTTTCAACTGCCCGAAAAAAGTAAGCGAGTGACCGATTCGTCGTATTAAAAAAGCGAATTAATAATATTACCTGATAGACAAAAAAGAAAAGTGCCAACATCGCAAACACCCACTTTTGTTGTAGCAGTAAAAAAGCGAATAGCAGCGACAACGTGCTCAGCAAGACCACGCGCCCTACTACTTGTTCGTAGAAAGATTTGCTCAAGCGCTTAATCATGTTTCTTAATTTTATTGTATAAAGTTTGACGAGTCACGCCTAATTGATTTGCTGCCGCGCTATAATTCCCGTCGTGCTTTTCTAAAGCTTTTTGAATCATCAAGCGTTCCATTTCTTCCAAAGTATCTACTTCCAAGTTCAACTTAGCTTGCGAACCTTGATTCAGTAGGAAATCACGCGGCGTCAAGATCGCTGTTTCGCTCAGAATCACAGCACGTTCTAAAGTATGCTGTAACTCTCGAATATTGCCGGGCCATAGGTATTCTTGCAACTTCCGTTGTGCCGCTAAATTTATTTTTAAACTCGGCTTTTCGTATTTCTGTGCAAAGCGTTTTAAATAAAAGTCTGCCAGCAATAAAACGTCGTCGGCTCGTTCTCGCAACGGCGGTACTTCAATGTGAATCGTATTGATTCGATACAGCAAATCTTCCCTAAATAGACCATCCGCCACCATTTGATTCAAATTACAATTCGTAGCACAAACCAAACGAATATCTACCGGTATTTTCTTATTCGCTCCTACCCTAACTACTTCTCGACTTTGAATTACCGTCAACAATTTCGCTTGCATCTGAATAGATAAGTTTCCAATTTCATCGAGAAATAAAGTTCCTCGATGTGCCACTTCGAATTTCCCCAAGCGATCTTCTTTCGCGTCGGTAAACGCACCTTTGACATGCCCAAAAAGTTCACTTTCAAATAAACTTTCCGAGATTGAACCTAAGTCTACACTGATAAAAACTTCTTTACTTCTTTTAGATTTGAAGTGTAATTCTCGCGCGATCAATTCTTTTCCCGTGCCATTTTCTCCTGTAAATAAAACGTTTGCATCTGTCTTCGCCACCTTCTGCGTCGTCCGCAACATTTGCCGAACAGCTTTTGAATCTCCAATAATTTGAATTGCCGATTGGTTGATGACTTGCGTCAAATTGCGTCCCTTTTCTTCTAGTTGATCAATTTGTAAATTTGACTTACGTAGACGGTATACGTTTTTAATCGTGGCGATTAGTTTTTGATTATTCCAAGGCTTCAAAACAAAATCCATGGCACCTTCTTTCAGCGCATTCACCGCCAGTTCAATCGAACCGTACGCCGTCATCATAATCACGCCTGCCTGAGGTGCTTTTTTTAGAATTTGCTTTAGCCAAAAAAGACCTTCGTTACCAGAATTCAAGCCCGCCGAAAAATTCATATCTAATAAGACTACATCAAATTGATCCAACCCATCGTAAGATTTTATCTGATTTGGATTACTCAACGTCTCCACCGTTTTAAATTCCATTTGCAACAAGATTTCCAGCGCGCTTAGCACACTCTTATTGTCGTCGATAATGAGCACTTTTCCTTGTATCATATTTCTTCCAAATTTGCCAAACAAAACATATTCCTCCCAACTTCCCTTCGCTAACTGCACGCTTCAAAGCTACAAAATCCGTCCTTACAATATTTGTAAGTGTAAAATATTTATACACTTTCTGTCCATTTTTTTTACAGCCTAAATTTTAAAATTTTGCAAAAACAAACCTAACCAACTGATTATCAATTATTTAATTTTCTGGCACAGCAATCGTATACCTACTAATAAAAAACTTAATATGGACGTAAAAATTAAAAAGAACAAAAACGTACAAGCAAAATACTTTGGACTCATTGCCATCCTAGCCGTTACTTTGTTTTTCTTAAAAGATAGCTTTTTAACAAATACTTTAACGACGCTTAAATTATCGCAAGACAAAGTCATCGTAGCCCCAGTTCAGCAAGGAGAATTTGATGATTTTATTCGTATCAACGGAACCGTTGCGCCCATTGCTACTATTTATTTAGATGCTTACGAAGGAGGAAGTGTGAAAGAAAAATTAGTAGAAGAAGGAATGATGGTGAAAAAAGGAGATATTATTTTAAAGCTGGAAAACCGAGCCTTGTATGAACAAATTCTTGCCAGCGAAACCAATCTAGCGGTTCGACAAAATGATCTTCGCACCACAAAAATCAATTTTGATACTCGACAGCTGCAAGCCAAAAAAGAGTATGTAGCACTCAAGTACCAATTGATCAAAGCAAAGCGAAGTATTATTCAAAAAACGGAATTGTACGAAGATAAAATTATCTCGCGCGATGATTATCTCGAAGCCAAAGAACATTTTGAGTTGACACAAGAGAACCATGCTATTCTACAATTACAAACACAACAAGATTCTCTTTTGCGTAGAACGACCATGCAGGACTTAGACGAAGATTTAAAACGTATGAAGAAAACCCTCAAAATGGTTTATGGAAGATTAGATCAACTCAATGTCCGTGCGCCAGCGGATGGTCAACTCGGTTTTCTCGACGCGGAAGTTGGACAGAGTTTAAAACAAGGCGATCCAATTGGACAAATAAATATTTTGAAAGCGTATAAAATTGAAGCACAAATTGATGAGCATTACATTGATCGAATCAATAGAAACTTACAAGCTAGTTTCCAAAAAGAAGCAGAAACCTACACATTGCGCATCAAAAAAATCTATCCAGAAGTACGCAATGGAAAGTTTAAAGTTGACCTTGTTTTTACCGACAATCAACCACAACAATTACACAGCGGACAAAGTTATTCCATTAAATTGAAATTGGGCGAATCCAAACAAGCCTTGCTCATTCCAAGAGGAAGTTTTTATCAGCATACGGGTGGGCAATGGATTTTTATAGTCGATGAAACGGGCACTCAAGCTGTGCGCCGCAACATTACCATTGGCAAACAAAACGCAAAGTACTACGAGATTTTAGAAGGCTTAGTCGCTGGAGAAAAAGTCATTACCTCCAACTATCGCGATTTTGCCAAAATGGAGAAATTAATTTTACAGTAAAAAAAAATTCCTTAGTACAGTTTAGTAATTTAGCAAACCCAATCTAGTGTAGTCGCAAACCACGCGTATTAGATTTTAAAAATAAAATGATGATACAAGTCAATAATATCAAAAAAGTATTTCGCACCGAAGAACTCGAAACCTTAGCCCTCAATAATGTCAGTTTCAATATCCAGCAAGGAGAATTCGTGGCCATTATGGGACCTTCTGGTTGTGGCAAATCTACCCTACTCAATATTCTCGGAATGTTGGATTCGCCAACGGAAGGACAATATATTTTCAACGAGCAAGAAGTTGGTAAGTTAAAAGGTCGAGCCAAAACGCAGATGCGAAAATCTCACGTCGGCTTCGTTTTTCAAAGCTTCAACCTCATCGAAGAATTAACCGTTTTTGAAAATGTCGAATTGCCGTTGGTTTATTTGAGAATAAAAGCCAGCGAGCGCAAAACGATGGTTAACGCAATTCTAAAACGAATGAAAATGGCACACCGCGAAAACCATTTCCCCCAACAATTATCGGGTGGACAACAACAACGCGTCGCCATTGCCAGAGCAGTCATCAGCCAACCCAAATTAATTTTAGCCGATGAACCTACCGGAAATTTAGATTCTAAAAATGGACAAGAAGTCATGCAACTTCTCACGGAACTTAACCAAGCGGGAACGACCGTCATCATGGTCACCCACTCTAAACGAGATGCGCACTTCGCGCACCGTGTCGTCAATCTTTTTGATGGCAAATTGGTAACGACGCAAGGAAATGCATAGTGTTAATGCGTAGTTCATTTTTTTAAACAACACTTCGAAATAATAGCGTGGTTCGGAAAATCAAAGAAGCAAAAACGACCGTAGGAAGTGTTGATTTTTTGATTCTCCGAACTCAAACACGCTATTTTTAGCGAAGAATAATAAACAAATCTCTCTCGTATGTTTCAAACGAATCTAAAAATAGCTTGGCGAAATTTAACCAAGCAAAAAATGTTTTCCGTTATCAAGATTGGTGGATTTGCCGTTGGCATTGCCGTTTGCTTACTCATCGCTTTGTTCATTAGAGATGAACTGAGTTACGACCAACATTACCCTAAGGCCGATCGTATTTTCAAAGTCATTTCCGTCTTCAACGATGATGGCACACTTAGAAAAGGAGCACATTTTCCCGCTCCATTTGCCAAAGCTTTACTCGACGATTTCCCCGAAATAGAAAAAGTAGGTCGCGTTAACGCTGGTGAATTATTCGGTGCAGGTAGTCGAGAGATTCGACGGGCAAATGAAATGATTAATCACCACGAAGATGGTTTTGTGTACATCGATCAGCACCTACTAGAGATTTTTGAAACGCCAATGGTCTATGGAAACTTTGAAGATGCCTTGAGTCAAGCCAATAGTATCGTTCTCACCAAAAAGAAAGCAGACATCTATTTCCCCAATCAAAATCCGATTGGTCAGACGTTAATTTTGGACAATGATGCTGAAAATAGTTTTATCGTCGGCGGCGTCATAGAAAACTTACCGCCAAACTCACATTTCCAATACGAGTTTTTTATGAGTATGACGAGACGCTCTTTCTGGGAAGGCGAACAAGAATTTTGGCGCGCCAGCAATTATATTACCTATGTATTGGTAAAACCCGAAACACAAATTACTCAACTAGAAAAAAAGCTTTTGCTCATCAACCAAAAATACCTTATTCCGAGTATGAAAGAAGCAGGAATGAAAGATCCTGAATTCTACGCCAGCAGAGGTAGTTTCGAGTTACAATCCATCAAAGATATCTACCTCAAGTCCGAAGGAATACAAGATGGCAATACTTACAGCGACATTCGTTTCATTTGGATTTTTGGAACCATCGCCATTTTTACCTTGCTACTCGCAGTCATCAATTTCGTTAACTTGTCTACCGCCAAATCTGCCAACCGCGCCAAGGAAGTTGGTCTAAGAAAAACGGTAGGTGCCTTTCGCAGTGACTTAATTCAGCAATTTCTAATTGAATCGTTACTGTTTAGCTTTATCTCTTTCGGATTAGCCGTATTTCTCGCGTGGAGCTTACTCCCCTACTTCAATCAAATTGCCGTTAAAGCACTAAGTTTTCCTTGGGAAAGTTGGTGGTTACTTCCCAGTATGATTCTTTTTGCCACGACCGTCGGACTACTAGCCGGACTTTATCCTGCTTTCTATTTATCGGGTTTTGATCCTATCCAAGTCCTCAAAGGGAAACTTAGCAAAGGAAGTAGAAATATAGCCACGCGAAGTGGTTTAGTAATTTTTCAATTTACAACTTCGATCATTCTGATTATTGGTTCCCTCGTTATTTACCAGCAAGTTAGTTATATTCTCAACAAGGATTTAGGTTACGATAAAGAACAGGTCGTGCTGCTACAAGGCACCAATACCTTAGGCAATAAACTCCCACTCCTCAAGGAACGCCTGTTACAATTGTCCGAAGTCCAGCACGCTTCCGTCAGTGATTATCTCCCCGTTACCGAAGGCAAGCAAAATGGAAACACTTTTTGGAAAGCAGGAAAAAGTAGCGAAGAGCGAGGTGTTCCCGGACAATTCTGGGAAGTCGATCATGACTACGTGCATACTTTTGGAATGGAAATCATCGCCGGTCGAGACTTTAATCCTGCTATTAGTTCAGACTCCACTACCGCAACCATCATCAATGAAAATTTAGTGAATGAGCTTAACCTCTCCGACCCGATCGGCAAAATTATTACGAATGGTAGGCGACAACTGACTATTATCGGAGTGGTAAAAGACTTTCACTTTCTCGATATGAAAAAAAGTATCGGTTCTGCTTGCCTTACCATCGGGAATAGCAATTCCATCCTGTCCGTCAAAGTCAATACTGGAAATATGCCACAATTAATCCGTTCGCTCACTACAATTTGGGAAGAGGTTTCTCCGAATCAAGCCATTCGGTACTCTTATTTAGGAAGACATTTTTCTGATATGCACGAGCCAGTTCAGCGCATGGCTTCCATTCTTACCAGCTTCACCTTTTTTGCCATTTTGGTAGCTTGTTTGGGTTTATTTGCACTCTCTGCTTTTCTAATCGAACAACGAAAAAAGGAGATCAGCATCCGACTAGTTTTGGGTGCCTCTTTCAAAAGTATCTATTATTTGATTACCATTAATTTCTTAAAATTAGTCCTCATCGCTTTTTTGGTCGCCATTCCCATTGCGTGGTATGTGATGCAGGAATGGTTGCAAGGCTTTGCCTATCGCGTTTCTATTGGCTGGGAAGTTTTTGTGGCGGCGGGTATCATCGCTTTCTTCATTGCCATCTTGACGATTAGTTACCAATCTATCGGTGCCGCGTTGATTAATCCTGTGGATAACTTGAAATCGGAATAAATTAAAAATATAAAGCTAAAACATTCATACTCCACTGTTTTTTTCTTTACGGGAAAGAGAACAGTGGAGTTTTTAGTTAAAGAAACTCTTTACTATTTTGCGCAAAGCAAGTCAGAGTAACTCTTACTTAGCACTAGCAAAAAAATAATTCCAAAAAATCGCTAAGCAGCTACAAGCTTCAAATAGGATTTTGTATCTTGACCAACAGCTTCGTTTATATCTTCTTTTTATAAAAAAAGAGTATTAAAACCGAAGCCCAAGGAGGAAAGTCATTTACAACATCAAATGCTACGCTAATCTTATGAAGTGGAAAGCTCGCCTTGGTCTGTGGCGTTCAATTATCATGTATTATTGGAAACCCTTCAATCAGCGCCGATTGAAAAAATTCTACCAAGTTTTTATCCAACCTGGTGACTTATGTTTTGACATTGGTGCTCATTTGGGCAACCGTTCTAAAGCATGGCTGGCCTTAGGCGCAAAAGTAGTTGCACTCGAGCCACAACCTCGCTGTATTAAATATCTAAAAGATCATTTTCAGCAAAACCCAAATTTCACCTTGGAAGAAAAAGCGGTTGCTGCTACCCCAGGAACCCTTCCTATGTACATTAGTCATAATTCGCCGACGGTGAGTTCCTTGGCGGGAAAAGAATGGCGGAATGCAATGAATGCGCTCAGTACTTATGAAATTCAATGGGAAGAAAAATTAGCAGTCACCGTTACCACTTTAGATCAACTAATTGCGCAATACGGTGTACCTACTTTTTGTAAAATTGACGTCGAAGATTTTGAAGAAGAAGTGCTCAAAGGACTTTCCGTAGCCATTCCCTATATCTCTTTTGAATTTTTTAATTGGACCGCACCGAGAACCATTGCTTGTTTGAAATGTATTGATCAGCTTGGAAAATATCGCTACAATTGGTCCTTCGGAGAAAGCCAGCAACTAGCACTAACGGAATGGGTAGACGCGACAACGGTACTAAAAGATATTGATGCTTATGATCGTAAAGAATCTTTCTCCGGTGATATTTATGCTCGTTTACAAACTTGATATTCGATATAAACTATTTCTTCAATCAACTAATGCTAAGTTATGAAAAAAGTACTTTGGGTTTTATTGGTCATTACCGCCTTATGTATTGGGATTTATCCCTTGATCTATTTTTTCATCGACGAAACTTTTGGTTTACTAATGCATAAATCATCCGAACTTCTAGCAAACGCTTTCTGGCGGCTAGGCTTCTACACGCATATCACCTTGGGAGGTTTAGCCTTGTTGATTGGCTGGGTTCAATTCAGCAAAAAACTACGTCGAAAGTATTTACTTTGGCATCGACGCATTGGAAAACTATATGTTTTTTCCGTTTTACTCAGTGGAATCAGTGGCGTTGGAGTAGCGTTTTATTCTACGGGAGGATTGATTACACAAATTGGATTTCAACTACTTGGCATCATTTGGCTAGCGACAACGATACTTGGATTTATCACGGCGAGGAATCAACAAATTTTAGCACACCAAAAATGGATGATTTACAGTTATGCTGCTTGCTTTTCTGCGGTGACCTTGAGGATTTGGTTGCCCTTACTTACCATCTACTTTCAAGGCGATTTCATCCAAGCTTACCTTATTGTCGCTTGGCTCGCTTGGGTTCCAAATCTCATCGTCGCTTATTTTATTACGAAACGCTTAACCCCTAACGTATCGCTAGGATGACCTTCGACTAAACGACTTTGTAAACTTAATTAACAGTTTTTAAAACCAACTACCTTCGCATTTCTCAGTAGTTAATCTATAATCCGACTAAACGACGGACTATACAAAATTGCCCAAAACAGGATTACGCCTATCCAGCCAATGAGCAAGGTAATCCGTTCCAAACGATACATTTTGACAAAGAAATTAATGCTCAATAAGATTCCCCAAGCAAGGCTTCCATAAATACCAAGAACCATCGAAAAAATCAAACTGAACTGATTACCCATGACGAAATAATCATAAGAAGTAGTAAACATAGCGTTCAACGAAAAGCCTGCTCGTAGGAATAATTCGACGATAACGAGGTAAGTCCAAATACCAGCAACAAGGAAAATAGCGATACTCAGCATCGCGTGCACAAATTTCAATAGCTTGAAAAAGCTAGTTACTGGGCGCGGAGCACGACCAAAGTTATCATCGTCAAGGATTGGTTTTGTAGATTTCAAGAGAGCCGAATGGGTTAGTTTTTGGCGTTGGTTTCTGACTTGGTGATATTGTCGCTTCCTTCTTTCAGTTTTTGTAAAATAGTATTGTAATTGACTTGATCGATACCACGTGCTGCCATTTTTAGATCTTCATAATCCTTTCTCATGCCTTCGAAAAAGCTTGCCTTATCTTCCCAGAGTAGTATGCTTTTTTGATACCAAGCAAATGCTTTTTCTTTATTGCCTTGCAACAGTTCGACGTGACCAAGATTCATAGAAGCGAGGTAATCTTGTTCATTCGATAATTCCCAAGCTTTACTGATAGGAACGCCTGCTGCTGCTATATCTGAATCATCCATCAATAAAAGGTACCAACCTAAAATATTCCATGCGGCACCATTTACAGGCTCAATTTCAAGCCATTTTTGACAACTCTCAACAGCCTCAATTAATTTACCCAAATTCACGAAAGCAAGTCCTAAATTATTGTAAGCAGCGGTATACTTTGGATTTAAATCAATCGCACGTTGATAGTTATTAATTGCTGCTGCGTAATTGCTTTTCTTATATAGCGTATTCCCCAAGTTGTAGTAAGCATCTGCGTAATTCCCATTCAAATCAATGGCACGATTATAATGCTCCGTTGCTGCTTGATAGTTTTTCATGTTTTCAAAAGCAAGTCCTAGATTATTGTGAATAGTTGAATCTTCTGACTTAAAAGTGATGACCCGCTGGTAATTTTCGACCGCTGCCGTGTAGTTCCCCCGCTCATGTAAAATAACACCCAGATTATTATAAGCAGCCGCATCTTTAGGGTTCAAATCAATAGCACAATTATAATTCTTAATCGCTTCGTCAAAACTACCTTGCTCGTAGAGAGCAAGTCCCAAATTATTATAAGCAGCGGCATCTTTAGGATTCAATAGAATTACCTTGCGGTAAGCTTCAATTGCTTTAGCATAATTTCCTTCCTTGTGCCAGCTATTTCCCAAATTAAAATAAGCGCTTTCATTCTTATTATTCAAAGTTATCGCATTTTCATAGCACGCTATCGTTTCCTCAAAGGTTTCTTCATAAATCCCTTGTACCACATAAAAAAAACTTGCATCCTTAACATTAGTTAACCATTTTTCACGGTTAATCAATTGACACATTGCCAGCGCTCCTTCCTCCATCTTAGCTAAAATAGCACTTACTCCTTTTTGCAATACTTTACCCCAGGTAGCATTTTTCTCCTTTTTTTCTGCTTCCAATAGTGTAAAAACTAGTGGATTGGCAGCGTTGAGTTTTTTAATTCTTATCGTCGTAACAAAGTCGTTAATAAAAGCAGGAAGGTGCTGCTTATAATTATGGCAAAGCAAGTGGAAATGCTGCTCAATTTGTAACAAGCACCATTCTTCGTCAGAAAAATATTCTTCTCGATTGGCTGTCGTTTCTAATCTTTTTGCTCTCGCTTTGTACCAATTTGCCAATACCAAATGTGTATTTTCCCAATCCTGTTCAGAAAGTTCTTTTTGGTGTTGAAGCATTAAATCCCTCACCACGGGATGATACGCCCAGTGTCCGCCACGCTTTTGCACGAAAGGACGATTCCTCAACCATTCGAAAAGTGCATCTGCGTTGACATTTGATGCTTCTGGTAACAAACAAGTGATAATATCTTTATTAATTTTTCTGGGTAGCGCTGCCGATAAAGCTAATTTCTTTTGGATTGGATCTTTGATATGTTTTAAAAATCGAGCCACCACTTTTTCGTTTGGATCGGCAATTTCATCCGGAGAAGCGGAATCTCCTTCCGCCAAGAGGGAAAGATAAATCGGTAAAGCACCTGAGATAGACAGAATTTCTTCGATCGCTCTTTCTTCCGTGATGCCTCGTTGGGCTAAATAGTTCCGGGCTTCTTTACTCGTAAAAGGTTTCAAGGATATTCTGCTCGTATAATTTTCAAATTTGCTCCATGCTTCTCTGTCTATTGCTCTGCGTCCTGAGATAACGAGTAAAAAATTGACGGGTATTTCTCCAAAATTTTGGTGCAATATTTCACGCAGCCAAACATCTAAACGAGGATTAGCGACCTCGTAAGTATCAAAAAAGAAAGCAACGTTCTTTCTTTCCATAATTTTCACCAAGTCTGATACCCAAAGTGGCGTCAGTACTTTTACCGGATATTGCAAAAGGGCTACGTCATCTTCATTCCCAAATTTTTTCAGCGCGAAGTTTACCCATTCTCCCGTAAAATTCGCGATGGCTTCCGTCGGTAACAACTCTCCGATGAGTTCTCCTCCCGGAACGAGCTTGGCACCAGCTTTCAGCACCGTTTTCATACCACCTTTGGCTAAATTTCCAAAGCTTTCTTTCGGTCGCTCAGGGTCCGCTTCTAATTCTCCTTTTTTTTGTAAATAATCTTGATAACGTTCCGAAAAACCCTTGAACTTAGCACCTTTTTTTTCGAAAGCTTCCGCAATGGCGTGCATCGCTGCTGGAATGGAATAAAGCCGTGCGTCTTCCGTATCAACCAACACGGTGAGATAAGCTTTTGCCTGAGCAATTTTTTGATACTGGTCAATCAAGGTCGTTTTGCCTACCCCACCTTGACCAAACACACTGAATATATTAAAGAAGTCGTCGTCATCTGGTCCCGCATTAACATTTTTTTGGAATTGCGCTACTTGTTCCGCTCGACCTACGAAAATAGATCTTTTCGATTCTGCTATTTTATCCCCAAAAGAACGTCGCTTCTTTGCCATGTTAATGCTGTTTTAAAATTCAACAATTCGTTCTCATAAAAGTAGAGAAAAGGAATAGCATTTTGAAATTAAGTACTAAGACAAATTTTTTAAAAAAAAAAAGACTAGGATGTTTTAAAGTGATAGAAGCTAATCTTCGTGTGAACAAAAATATAGATTTACTAAAAACTTATACAATAAAATATAAAACCCACAAACAGAA
>JBGCFY010000152.1:0-55482 GCA_045110315.1 Saprospiraceae bacterium | reverse complement strand
ATAGGAGGAACTAACGTTCGTCAATAAAAAAGAAAAAACCTGAAGTTTTTATATCTTGTAAAATGTTCTTTCATGTGTTTTGTTAATAACTGTCATGCGTATTAAATCCCCTGAAAGAGGCTGTCGTATTTTCATCATCTTTTTATCAATCATCTTTTCTTTCTGAAAAGATATAAGCGCTTATGAAATATTAAACTTAAAGGGGATGCGTTCAATACAAATAATGACAGTATATCGAAAGTCAATAATTATACCATATAATGAACCGACATAAACTAATCTGAAATGATATTACTAGATAGTGCGCAATAAGCTACAAACGAGCACATTACGAACAGTTTAAAAGTAAAATATTGCAAGAAAGAAAGTTAATTGTCTAAACAAGGAGAATTAAAAAATTAAGCCAGACAGAAGCACTACAGGGAAAATAATCTTGATACAATGATATGGTAGGCGGACTTTTTCTAAAAAAACAGTATAAATGCAAGGTGATTTTGATTTTCTAGTGCTTTTAATCCTTAAAAATCTGCTATATCTTTAGTAACTGTGACAGCGCAACTTGAGTCGACGTTATCAGTGATTGTAAAACTAAGTGTAGTTCCACTAAAAGTTAAAGGTCCAACTTGGTACGTTTTGTAATATTCCCCACTGATTGGTGCGCTGTTTACTGTTGCATTCCATCCTGTCGATACATTTTGTCCAATGACCGTTATTGTAAAAATTACTTCATCATCCGCTGTTGATGCCGTCGATTTATCATCATAAGAGCCTGAGCTAATTTCGTATAAGATCGAACAATTACTGGAAGCTTTCCAGGTATCGTTAGGATGCTGAATGATTACTTCTTGGAAAACTAGGTCTGGATTTACATCACAACTATCCACAATGATCGGTGATGGTGGTGCTGGGATGACATCGCAATCAACCGTAATGTTGTCAATGCTAACGATTTCTGGAGCTAACCGATCTAAGATCTGAATATTTGCCATGGCAATTGCCGTATTACCGCAACTATCTATGGCCGTAAAAGTTACGACTGTGCTCGCAGTAGAACCGCAGTCTGTGGTTAATCCACTGTAATCGTTAATGACTCTAACACTATTACAATTATCCGTAACAGCACCATTCCCATAGTTGTTTAACCAGATTGAAATTGAGTCCGAATAATTAGCCGAAGGCAAACATTCCATAATTAAATCTTGTGGATTCGTAGCCCAAACAGGGTTAACATCATCAATAACATTAATGCTACTATCTACCACAATCGTACAGGTATTTCTGAATGCGGTAAGCTGAATATTCTTCGTTCCACAACTTGTATAAGCGACATTATGCGGACCGATACCCGTTGCCGTTGCGGGAGTTGCATCTATGCCAAAATCCCAAGTATAAGTTGCTCCGCCGCCGATATTCGTGGCAGCAACGGTGATTATTTCATTGACACAAGCCGTAGTGGAAGAAATATTTATTGCTGGAGAAGTGATACAATCCGGATCATCACAATCTGTTAATCCATCCGCATCATTATCTATTCCGTCGTTGCAATTTTCTGACAAGCAAGGACCGACCAAAGGATTTTGCCAATTGTTATTTGGTGGAGCGACGTAAGTAATTGTATTGATTAATCCGTTAGTAGGATTGACAGACGGTACACCCGTTCCTGCTCGACCATCTCCATCAGGGTCAGCGATGGCTTCCTCTTCTGCATCTAAACAACCATCTCCATCAGCGTCTAGTTCACAGGTATCAAAAATACCATCCGGCGTTGTTTCACTATCTGCTACGGTATAATTAATAATTCCACTTTCTGGGACAGTTTCTAATAAATTATACAAACCATTATCACCAGAATTAAGTGCAGCATCATCAATTATCCCATCATTATTAGCATCTATCGCACCGTGTCCTGCTTCCGCTACATCCAATATTCCATCGTTATCACTATCTAGATCCAAAGAATTGTCTACGCCATCGCCATCACAATCACAATCCGTAATAATTTCTCTAAGCGATACATCGTCAACACGAATATCATTACCACCACATCCAGCAGTGAGGTTTACCAATTCCACTAAGACATCTCCTGACGTTCCAGCAGAATACCAAGAAGCAAAAAACTGTTGCCACGAATCGGGTCCTTCTGTTCCTCCCGTAAGACGATCAAGATTAAAACCAGCGGTTAAATTTGACCCATTGATTCTGAATTGAAGATTAGGATCTTCTTCAATAACCATGATCCAAGCCGAAAATTCGTAATTCTTACCAGCTTCGACCGTAACTAGCTGTTGCCAATACGCTCGACCAGCAATATTGCTTGGATCGACATAAAGAGAAAGTCCAGTTCCCGTAGTTGTATGATCCGGCAAAGGTCCAGCGATACATCTATCTACACTAGTATTACAGTTCGTAGTACTGATCACATTGGCACCAGTACCATAAGTATCCGAAATTACAATCGAACCATCAGGTATTGCACCATAATAATTATAATAACTATCACAAATGCCATTATAACTTGCACAAGGACTAATTGCGACCCAACCTTGGGTAGAACAGCCATCTCTCGTTGGTCCATTATTATTTCTTCCTCGATTAAAATTAGACGTCCAATTTGCGTAAGCGTCTTCAAAATCACCATTGATAACAAGTTCAGTCCCATAAGTAAAGCCAGGACATTCAATCAAGTCTGGAATCCCATCGTTATCGTCATCAAGGTCACACAAATCTCCAATCCCATCACCATCATTATCTCCACATCCTGCGAACGTAGCACATTCATCACAGTCCTGACAATCAATTAATCCATCTCCATCATTATCGATTCCATCGGCACAGTCTTCCGCACAAATACTTCCTACAGAAAGTGTCAACACAGAAGTGGCGTAGCATCCTGTAGCACTATTTTCTACTCTGGCATAAAGGGTATTATTATCACTAATGAAAGAGTTTGGTAAAATATTAACCCTGTTCTGAGCATTTGTTAAAGATTCGTGATAAGAAACAATACGTGTACTATTTCCATTAGAAACAATAGTGTTGGCATCTGGTAGAAAGAATACTCCTCTTCCGCCGCCATTAGAGTTATCACAAGTCGCGAGGGTAAAAGGAGAAGCTAATACCTCACAATCATCATCTTCACAATCCGTTAAACCATCTCCATCATCATCAAGTCCGTTATCGCATACTTCTGTAAAGCGGAAATCTAACCAACCACTAAACTCCGAAGTATTCTCATTAACATCCGTTGCCGTCGCCGTAATATTGAGTCCATTAGATAAATTAAAGCCCGTTGTATCAATTATGAATTCGAAACGATTTTGTGTTTTTGTGCTAGTCGCTCCAGTTCCATCATCAACGTAACTTCCTAGCGTTCCGTCTGTATCATTACCACTTCCTTCAATGGCAGTGAATAAGTAAACCGCTCCTTCTCCAAAACTCGTTGTAAACCCACCTGGCAGTGGGTTTGGATTTGGACCAGCATCCGCACGAAAGAATTCGATGGTTGCGCCACTAGGAGCGAATCCCGTAATGACCAAATTCCCTCCTGTTTCGACTACACTTTCTAAGACTGGAAAATTCAATAAGGTATTTGCTCCGGTATCTCCATCTCCATTGTCATTAGCCGTGACGGAGTCGTATCCTAAATCGATTCCAATTCCTGCATTATTGGCCAACTGATTGCGACTGATTCGATTTTGAGTTCCCGTTCCCGCGTGACCAATTCCTGCATCATTATTATTTTTAATTTGATTTCCAACTTCTAGCTCGTTCGTATTCGCCATACTTGGATCAAAACCAATTGTGTTATTAGAGGCTGTCAATGATAATAGTATACCACGTTTTTGATTTCCTACATTACTGACACCATCAGCTCCAACACCAATATAGTTTCCAGCAATAGTATGCCCATTTGTGTCACTCACTCGAATTCCATCATCTACATTTCCAGAGATAATATTTCTTTCTACAAGATCATTGATATTATCTCCATTGGTACCAACAATTGTATTGGTGAATGTTCCACTAAGTTCAATTCCACTCGTTAAATTCCCTAAGGCATTATTTCCAGTTACGTCCGTTCCAATAAAGTTTCCTGCAATCCGATTATTCGTACCATTGCTGCTGCTTAGAAATCGGAGACCGCTACCATTTCCAGAGATAAGATTTCTTTCTAATACATCGTCATCTCCATTAGAATTCGTACCAATGATTAGGTTATTTATATTTCCAAGCAGCTGAATACCATATCCAGTATTGGAGATGCGCGCCATTCCCATAAAATCTGTACCAATATAGTTTCCAGCAATGACTTGATTGTCTCCATTCGTAATCCGAACACCATCCGTACCGTTACCGGAAAGAACATTGCGTAACTGGTTAGCGTTATTATTTGCAAGTGCATCATTAAAACCAATGTGATTAACACCTGCCGCATCTCTAATATGTACGCCAATGTATCTGTTTCCTAAATCTGCTGTTCCATTTTTGTCAATACCAACATAGTTTCCAGCAACTAGTACATTACTGGTTGCTCTGAGTTCTACACCATCATAACTATTTGACACTACATTACCTTCATTCGCATCATTTACATTATCAGCATTTGTTCCTACGTAAGAATTATTAATATTGTAAAGATGAACACCAATGCCCGTATTGGTAGCGCTAGTCGTTCCATCTAATTTGGTACCGATATAATTACCCCACACGAAAGTATTATTTGCACCGCTTTGATTGCTGTAAATTCCTTTTCGGAAACTATTGATTGAGAAGCCTGAAATTTGCACATCGCTTGCTCGAACGGTTAGTCCATCAAAGCTCGCTCCATCTCCATAAATTTCAACGTTGAGGGTACGACTATTAATCGGACCTTGCACTGCACCATTTTGTGTGTAAGCAGTAAGATGAGTTTGATCATCGAGGATGGTAGGAAGTACGGACAATGGCTGAATCGTATGGTTTCCTGCACCGGGAATCATGAAGATGGAAGTTTCCCAAGCTAGTGCTTTCGGGAACGCTACTCCATTCGTCGGATTATCTTCTTGATCTAAATTTGTATTGGCGAGTTCATTACTATTTAAAATAAATTGCCGCAACGAACCTTGTCCTCCGTCGTTGATGTTAACCACTACGTCAAAGTTGTAACCAAAATTAATATTTCCAATATCAGCATTGCTAAGCGTGACAGCAGTAATTGATTGAGCAACCGTCGTGCTAGTGGTTAAGGTAGAAAGATTAGCATTCGAAGTATTAGCACCATCATCAATCAAATTAGGAGCAACGCCACCAACTTCGTTGACGATTTCGGTCGTACTATTTCTACGGAATGTTTGTACCGGAGTAATTCGTTCACCCGTTGAATTACTAGCTCTATTGGACGCTACGCTTTGGTTTACTACCCTTACGGAATATGTACCGATTGCTAAATCTGAAAAGCTGTATTGTCCTCCTGTATTGGTTTGTGTTGCGGCAAGAAAATCACCACTACTATTGTATAGTTCTACCCTTGCATTCTCAACCGCAATGTCATTTGCGTTCCACCCCGAAGCTTGGGCGGAAGCATCTGCGGTCGCATAGTTTCGGCCGTCTCCTCCACCGTAATTAATATCTTCAAAAACAACTCCGGCGATCGTCAAGCAATTTGACAAACTAGCATCTTGCCAGAAATTATTTGGCGGCGTAATGTAAGTATGACCGTTCACTAAACCAGCTGCGTCGACGGTTGGCGTTCCTGTACCAGCGATACCATCGTTATCACTATCAGAAACATTTTCTTCTTTAGTATCATAACATAAATCTCCATCAGAATCAAGTTCATAAGGATCATAGATTCCGTCTGCCGAATTTTCACTATCCGCAATCGAGTAATTAAGTATATCACTATCTGCGACAGTTTCGAGTACATCGAAAAGACCATTGACGCCCGACCCTGTATCTGCGCCAACGATTCTGCCATCTGCACCCACTGTTTCTCCGTGCCCTGCTTCGTGCGCATCAAAAATACCATCGTTATCTGAATCTAAATCTAGGTGATTCAGGATTCCATCATTATCCGTATCTAAGCGCCATTGGCATTGACCACTTTCTACCGCAAAATCATCAAATCGGGCAATGCCTGGCGTTGATTTTCCATAAAAATAAATTCTAAAGGTATAGCTGGTATTCGCTGCTAGAAAGGCAAATTGATTTTCTGAAACAACTCTAATATCCTGTTGCGTACCATTGACAAAAGTATTAATTTCGTATTCATTTAAAAGGAAACTACTTGAGGCAAACCCATCATTAGAATAAGCGATCGAAATTAGATATCCGTAGTTCTCGGCAGGCGCAAAATCGTTTTTAGTATATAAAAAATCTAAGACATAAAGCGCATCAATTCCTGCGGCCGTGGTGAACGAGTATTCTAAATAATCTTGATCCGTGATCGCACCACCTAAACTACTTTGATCGAGACCTGCAATTTCTAAAGTAGTGCTAGCTTCTGTAACTGTAAGTCCTGCACCAACCACTTCATTAGCCGCAGCAGCAATGATTGCTGGATTCCAAATATTTGGTGCGGTATAAGGAGTGCTATTGTGATCCCAGCTACATAACGCAATGATATTATCATCACATTTAGATTCTTCTAAATCTGGAATGCCATCATTATCATCATCTAAATCACAGTTGTCGCCAATACCATCTCCGTCAGTATCTCCACAAGCGGCAAAGCAATTACAATCTCCATCATTACAATCTATCAATCCATCTCCGTCATTGTCAATATTATCCGTACAATCTTCTGGTTCATAATCACAGCATACTTTGGTAACGCTTAAATTATCAATTGCTAGACCTCTAAAGTCAGCGCCATCATTATTTTGAGAAAAATATAAATTGGTTGTCGTATCTACTCCAGGTTCCCAAATGAATGATATTCTTTGCCAATTGAGATTATTCCAACTTGCACTTGGCGGAATCGCCGTTTGATATAAATCTAAAGGAATGCCAGTACCATTATTTATTCCACCACCAAGCGCTTCGACGGAGAAACTGGTTGCAGCTTGTGGTCCTGGAGAAGACCAAGAAGCCACATCTAAACTAATGGCATAACAAGTTCCATTTTCTACTTGAAATGATTGTCTTGCACAATACGTAGCAGAAGCTAACCAAATAAAATGATCCCCTTCTGGATTATTTACTGTATTGGCGCTATCGTCGATTAGGAAACTCTCTGGACAAGGAGGTAAGCAACTGTAATCCATTAACCAGTTTGGTACTAACGTAGAACTTCGCGGTAAGGGTTCAGCTGGTGAACCTTCAAAAGTAGTAGAAAAAGTAGCTGTTCCTGTATTTTCAAAACCAGGATTTGATAATAGGTTAGCATTACAATCTGGATCTTCACAATCAATTAAACCATCACCATCATCATCAATACCATTAGTACAAATTTCATCACAGCCTTCGTCTATCTCTCCATCAAAATCATCATCAATTCCATTATCACAAATTTCAACTCCAGAAAGAATTAAACCAGCATCCCAACTATCGTCGTAGACATTAGCGACTACAGAAAAAACTTCTGTTCTTCCATTACTAGTATTAACATCAGAATCTCCAGCATCACTCGTTCCAGTAGCACCTTGATTGGTAAAGACAGGTCCTGTTGGAAGTACAAATTCAAGAAAATAATCTCCTATTGGTAAGGCATCGAAAAGGTAATATCCTGAATTGCCATTGACATCATCAGCGGTCGTTCTAGTTGCATAAATGGTTGAAGGACTTGAATTTTGGTACAGGTTTACAATAATACCATTTACACCCAACGAAGTCGCTTCATTTTGAATACCGTCATTGTTAATATCTGCCCAAACGTAATTTCCAATTGCCCCGAGATCATTAGGGTAAATTCCAAAATCCCAGTCGAGGTCGTATTCCGTTCCAGATAGGTTAGTTACTGGAGTTACGCCGACTACGAATCCGTTGTAGTTCATTAATTGAGCATCAGAATCTATCGCATCGTTTCCTCCTGCGTCTGGCGTTGTAATTCCATAAGGGGCAGGTTTGTAAAATAAAATAAAATAGTCTCCCGCAGGCAGGTAAGGAAAAAGGTAGTAACCACCATTTGCCGTCGCCGTAAAATTGATAAATGTATCAAGGCTAGGATCTGATATTCCATCTCCATTATCTTTAAATAATTCCACTCGCATTCCATCGTATCCCGGCTCAGACCCGTTTTGTCTTCCATTTTGACTCTGATCAACCCAAACATAATCACCAATTACTGCAGGTACAGAATTACTCATTGAAATACCAACTTTGATCGGTTCTGTTGGCAATAAAAAATCTCCATTATCAACCCGTTGCCCAATGTATCCAAAGGAACTCCAAGCGGTAGAATCGGGCTGTGCACCAATCGTGGTAAGTGCATCAACGGGTGCTCGCATCGGCCACTCTAAGACTAAAGAATCTTTAGGTTCAAGAATGGTAGCACCAAAGTCAAATTTTAACGACTGCACCGTGGTAATATCTGCGGGTGGAGTTGTTGTCCAACCAGCAGCAGTACAACCCGCTGGCCCCGAAGCAACAATCTGCTCTGCACTTCGACAAGGATTTCCTTGCGTGCTATAATAAATCGTGACCCCAGGAGGTGCGTTAACCGCGCCAACTAAATTGGGTCGCCACCTTGAATTTCTTGTATTCAAATCAATCACTCCTTCGTCACCGACAAAAGGTAAAATATCAATAATAATAATCGAGTCTAATTCTATGTTTCCTTTGTTGCGAACGGTAAGTTGATAATCGGCCAAGCCTCCTGGTACGGTATACCCCGTCGCTGGATATTTTGTCCAATCTGTATCTAATTGACCTTTAACTAATTTCTCAGATTCTAGAGAAACTACGGGAGTAACATTAAAACGAGTACTATCCGTACAGATAAGTTCCGTTCGATTGCCATCTCCATCAAGGTCATAGATATCTGGAGATTCATATCCCCAACAATCAACTGCATTTCCTCCTTGAATGAATACTTCATTGTAAAAAGAATTCTCACCTCCTACCGCATTTTCATTGACAATTACATCAATGTAAACCCGAAGTTCATCTCCTGGTGCAAAATCAAAACTTGAAGCTCCTGTCCAAGACCAAGTTAGTAATGTTCGACCAGTTCCATTATAGTTGGGCGTTTCAGTAAAAATAGGCACTGGTGCCCCCATCACGTTATTCCAAATTCCACTACCAGGGATATTTTGAGATCCAGAAATATAAGTTAATTCCGCTGGTAATAACTCATACATTGTCGGATTCGTCAAATCCATTCCCGCTGAACTTCCATTTTTTGTCCGTAGGAAAACGGTAGTTGTATCTCCAATATCATGAAAATAGTTTACATTATTAAACCGAAATGATTTCCAAGGATCAGGAATAGACCCTGGAGCAGAAGCCGTAATATTAAGATTTGCACAACCCTCGTCTAATACAATTCCAGGAGAACTGGTAGTAAGTTCTGCACAATTCGTAATTATCCCCGTTGCTGCGCTAGCCATTACGCTATGATCCAATCGAATAGGCTCATAAGTGGCAAGTCCTGCTGGAACGTCACCAAAACAGTAGGTTACACTCGTAATGTATTCTCCTCCTCCAGGTAAGAGACCTAAATCATCTTCTACATCAATAAAAAAGGTATGATCCCACATACTAAAGGGAGAACCCGCCACTAAGGTAGGTCCATTCAAATTCGTAGTATAGCTAACGTTAATAATATTTGGGGCTGGTCCTGTAGCACCACCATAGTACCAACCTCCCATTGAAAATCGTCTAATCCAAATACCTGCAGGAATCGTATCTGTAATACAGAAATCATCTAAATCTTCGGTTCCAGCAATGTCCGCAGAAATTTCGTACCATCCATTATTATTCGGTCTTAGTAACGTATGTGAGGAACGTTTTGTACTTATCGCGTAAGGTGTAGGATTGATGATTGTGATGGTTTCAGCGTCACTATTGGTCACGGGTGACTCTCCGACCGGAGTATAGCTAAAGTAAGCAATATTTGTAACCGTGCTGCCTAAATTAAAAGGTGGATCAGGATAAGAAAGGGTAACTTTAGGAAAGATACATTGCCCTGGATCTAAGCTAGCTCTGGTGAGTGTTACAATATGATCAATCGCATTATAATTAACCGTAGTTCCAGCGCCCACATTGCTGGAAATGTAAATAGAACCGGGTGGTAAAGTATCTCTGATAATAATGTTTTCAGCCCTCAGTGTACCATTTTGATTTGTAACACCTCCATTATTACAAATCCCCAAATGATAAGTTGCTGTGCCTCCTACACTACCACCGTTTAAAAACTCTTTATCCACTTCCACTTTATCGGAAGCGACTGCCGTTGCCGTTACCGTTGCCGTTACCGCGGGAGCATTCGTGCCACTAATCGTAGCGGTATTACTAGCCGTTGTACCGTTCGGAGTAGTTCCATTTGGGAAACGAACTCGTACGAGCACTTGCCCCGTTGTTCCAGAAGTAAGTGGATCTTGAAACGTAAAAGTGCAGGTTCGTGTTCCTGCATTATAGACTTCATTTACGGTATGGCTTGATCCAGTCATACTGACAAATTCAACTTCTGGTGGAAGTGGGTCGGTGATCATTACCCCCGTACAATCATCAGTAAGACTAGCACAACGGTATTGTAGTCGGTAGGTAAATATTGCTCCCGTCAAAGGATTTGCTTCACTAACAACTTTATTGATTTGAAGAGAAGCGGCAGCAGGCGCATGGTTTATTTTATAATTAAAATATAATACACCCAGAAAATTAAGCATGACAAGTCCTGCCAAGGAGAACATCATCATTCCCTTATCACGTAGGCGATATAAGTTAATATTATAAAAAGGCTTGTTCAATCTTTTTGTGTTATCCTAACTAATTAAAGTATCATGTATCGGTTCAACCTTTATTAAATGATTGTAATAGGTGGAGAACAATAACTATTCCACTAACTGCTAAGGGAGATGGCTTTATTTAGGGTCAACATAGTAAACGATTTGTTGCCATAAATAAACAACTAGCAATCAAAGATTTCTCTATTTTTTTATTTAAAAAGAAAGAATACAGAGGTGAGTATTGTATAAAAAGTAAAGGCTCTAAAAATCTGCAATATCAAGTTCTACGGGCAAGGTGCAACCTCCATCCGCGTTATCAATAATGGTGAAATTTAATACCGAACCATTGGATAAAATTGGTCCAAACTCGTAGGTTCTGTAATACGCTCCGCTAATGAGAACGCCGTTGACCATCGCTGACCACATCGCTCCTGTGTTTTGTCCAATTACCGTAAGGGTAAAGCTCATTTCGTCGTCGCTCGTACTTGCCGTTCCTTTGTCATCATAGCTAGCTGCAGAAATCGTTTGTACTAAACTACAGCTTCCAGTACTTTTCCAATTGGTACTAGGATGGTATACGGTTACCTCTTGGTAAACAATATCAATCGAAGGATCACAATCGTCTGCTGCAGTTGGTGCTACTGGCACCGGAATATCATCACAGTCTACCGTAATGTCATTCACAGGTGTTAAACTAGGTGGCGTAGAATCAATAATTGTAAAATTGGCTGTTTGACTAACAGTGTTACCACAGAAATCCGTCGCCGTAAATACGACTACTAAAGTATTTGTAGTATCATTATCACAGGCCGATAATCCTGGGACACCAGCACCATCGTAATCATTTGTCCACGTAAAGCCTCCTCCACTATTACAATCATCATCTGCAATAGCGCCGCCATTATTATTCAACCAAATATTCAGGTCTGTTAAATTTCCAAGACCATCACATTCTACGATCGTATCTTGTACGGATGCAGTAATAATGGGATCGTTTGTATCAATGATAATGAATCGTGCCGTGGTGCTACTATTATTACCACAATTATCCGTAGCCGTAAAAATAACTTCTAATATACCAGAAGTATCCGTATCACACGAGCTTAAAGTTGGTACTCCTAATCCATCATAATCGTTGCTCCAGTCGATCGTATTATCACAATTGTCTGTTGCTGCCGCACCTGCTAATCTATTGATCCAATCATTGAGCGCACCATTGTTACCCGTACCATCACATTCTACGATCGTATCGCGGGCAGCAATTGTAATGGTTGGAGCTTCACTATCGAAAACTGTAATAATTTGTTGTGCCGTCACCGTATTCCCACATTGATCCGTTGCCGTCCACGTACGGTTAATGGAGTAGTTATTATCGGTACAATTATCTGTGTTAGTTTGACTGCTCGTTTCATTTAAAGTAATAACCAATTCCGAATCCGAATCACATCCATCACTTGCCGTGATCGTAGGAGACAGTGGGATGCCATTGCAACTCACTAAAGTATCCGCGGGGATAATACTAGTAAAGTATGGTGAAATCGTATCAATTACAGTAATGATTTGTTGATGTGTAGTATTATTTCCACACCTATCAACTGCGGTCCAAGTACGCGTAATCATATAATTATTATCTGTACAGGTTCCATTATTGGTTTGATCGCTAGATTGAACAAACAAGATATTAACACTAGCGGAATCTACACAATTATCCATCGCCGTGAGCGTGTCTATAGTAGTAGGCACTTCATCGCAAGATACGGTAATATTCGTTGGCAAAGGCAACGTGAACGTTGGCGCAGCATTATCTACTACTTGTATAATTTGTTGTGCAGTAGCAGTATTTCCACATAAATCTGTTGCCACCCATAATCTTAAAATAGAATAACTATCATCGTTACAAGAACCATTATTCGTCTGAGAGCTCGTTTCCACTAAATTAATACTGATGTCTGTAGCAGCGGTACAATTATCCGTCCCCGTAATCGTACCTGGTGGTGGTACAGAAGGGATATTATCACAATTGACAATAGTATCTCCAGGAATTCCACTAAGTACCGGTGACTCATTATCAACTACCGTGATGATTTGTAAAGCGGTCGTATTATTACCACAATTATCAATGGCAATCCAAGTACGGGTAATAACATAATTATTATCTGTACAAGTTTGATTATTGGTTTGGTTAGATGACTCTACCATACTAATATCAAGACTACTATCACAGTTATCACTCGACCCGATGCTCCCTATTGCTGGTGGCGCGGGAATCGCATCACAATTGACTAGTACATCGCTGGGTATTCCAGTTAAAGCCGTTGGTGGCATGGTATCAATTACAGTTATCAATTGCGTAGCTACTGTTGTATTTCCACAGGCATCCGTAGCATTCCATACTCGAGTAATTACGTAGTTGTTATCGGAACAAGATCCGTCGTTCGTTTGTGTATCTGTTTCATTTAAAACAATATCTACGGAAGGATCACAATTATCCGTTGTCGTAATATCTGTTCCAATCGTTGGAGGGGAAGGAATCGCGTCACAGTTCACCGTAACATCCGTAGGAATACCTGTCATTGGTAATGGCGGTTCTGTATCTGCTACTTGAATTTGTTGAACTGCCGTGGAAAAATTTCCACAGTCATCAATTGCCGTCCAAGTTCGTGTAATCGTATAGTTGTAATCTGTACAAGAGCCGTTATTCGTTTGATCATTGGTTTCGTTTAAACTAATATTAATTGCTGGATCACAATCATCCGCTCCCGTAATCGTCGTACCGATAGCTGGTGGGCTAGGAATCTCATTGCAACTAACCGTTGTATCTGCGGGTATACCGTTGATCGCTGTTGGCGGAATGGTATCTTGGATGGTAATCGTTTGCACCGCAGAAGTACCATTGCCACAATCATCGGTCAAGAACCAAGTTCTTTGTACCATTCCAGTATTTCCACAACCTGTTAATTGTGTCAAATCATCTACATAAGTTGCGTCCAAATTAATACTACAGTTATCACTTTCGTCGGTAACGTCCCCCGTAACCGTAAGGTCAGTATAAACATCATCACAATCAATCGTAATATTTGCTGGCGTTGTAAATGTTGGTAATTCGGTATCTATAATATCTAAGAACATCGTATCGTAAGCCATACAGCCGTTTAGCTCTACGGCTACTGTAATTCTTTTGTTTCCACAATTAATGTATACAATATCGTGAGGGCCAATTCCTGTAGCCGTCGTAGGTACAGCGTTTGCACCAAAACTCCAATTGTAGATCGCGCCAGTTCCGGAGTCTGTTGCCTCAAAGCTTACCGTTTCATTAATACAAGCAGGTGCGGGTTCTATAATGTCTACAGTAGGTTCACATTCTGGATCTAAGCAATCAATTAATCCATCACCATCATCATCTATTCCATTATTACAAATCTCAGAACAGGTAATCACCTCAAAATTATAACAACATGGAGGAGATACACCACAGGCACTGACTGTTTCTACACAAATCGTATACGTACCTACTACTAAGCCATTAATATCTAAAACTAAACTATTGGTACCTTGCCCCGAAACGACATTTGTTCCATCTGGAGTTGTCCAGATATAACTATCTGCACCGAATAGAGCAGCAACCGAAAAAGGAACATTTATCGCAGAACTACAAACGATTAAAGGATCCGTATCCGTAATAATTGGACAAGCAGAAGGTATTGGATCTGTCAAAATAATCGAATCTGGATTCACCTCACAAGTCCCATTAATATTTCTAACATAGATATAATAAGTACCACTGCCTAAGCCAGTAAAAGTAGTATCGGTTTGCCACGGGCTACTGTTTAATCGATATTCAAAATCATTAGCACCTCCAGTTGCGACTACGGTAATTGTTCCATCCATCGCTTGACAATAACTTGGGTCAACGCCTATAGAAGTTTCTAAGGTAATAGGTGATGGATCACTAATAACTAAAGTATCCGTCGCGATACAAGCATTGGCATCTTCTGCCGTTACAATGTAAGTATTCGCAGCAAGTCCCGTTGCATTTGCACCATTTTGTCCATTACTCCAACTATAACTAATCGCTCCTGTTCCTCCCGTTGCTACTGCGGTCGCGGTACCATCAGCGACACTGTTGCAACTAATATTGGTAACGATTGATCCATCAACAATAAGAGGAGAAGGATCATTAAGCGTTATATTACCAATAGCGGTACAGCCATTATTATCTGTAACGGTAACCG
Source organism: Saprospiraceae bacterium (assembly GCA_045110315.1). Lineage (GTDB taxonomy): Bacteria > Bacteroidota > Bacteroidia > Chitinophagales > Saprospiraceae > CALFBG01. Next base: position 40,385 of record JBGCFY010000152.1, on the reverse strand, counting down.
TGTATGTATTTGAATTTAGCCCTGACAAATTGGTACTCACCGAGCCTGTATTCCACTCGTAAGTAAATCCACCAACACCACCACTAGCAACAACTGTTGCACTACCATCACTTTCTCCCGTACAACTAATATCTGCACCATTGTAATCTGAAGTTACATTTAAACTGAGATTGATAGGAGGAGGATTACTAACGGTAGTAGATCCAACCGTTGTACAACCATTGGCATCTGTAACGGTTACAAAATAGGTACCTGCATTTACATTTGAAAGTACTGGTGTATTATCACCATTACTCCAGACAAAAGAAAGCGTCCCAATACCTCCCATTACACCAGGGCTAATATTAGCATCCGAAGCACCGGTACAACTTACTTGTGCACCATTATAATTTGAAATTACCGTTGGGTTTGTCGTAAAAGGTGGTGGATCGGTCAGCGTGACACTTTCTACTTCCTCACAACCATTACTATCGGTTGCCGTTACAAAGTAAGTTCCACTACTCAGGGAAACAATATTCTGAGTAGTTTGTCCTGTACTCCAAAGGAAGCTAATCGGAGGTGTTCCACCAATCGCACTCGCGAAAGCCGTTCCATCACTTCCTCCACTACAGCTAATTTGTTCACCATTATAATCTGAAGTAACATTAGCCGTAACCGCAATTACAGATGGTTCTATTAATTCAACGGTTGCTACTGCTTGGCAACCATTATTATCCGTAACGGTAACGGTATAATTTCCTGCTGGCACATTCGTAATCGTAGAATCTAACGATCCCGTACTCCAGAGGAAGGTGATTGGTGCTTGTCCGCCTTCAAACCTTACCACGGCACTTCCGTCCGAAGCACCATTACAGCTAATATCTTCGCCATTGTAATCCGAAGTTATCAGCGTGCTAGCACTAATAACCGCGTTGATCAATATATTTTGACTATGACTAACTGAATTACTACACTCATCGACCGCTGTCCAGGTTCTACGAATCGTTACTTCACAAACATTAGTCGTAGTATCCGCAGCAAAACTCACCACCGCAATACCGCAATTATCCGTTGCTGTAATCGTTGGTACAGGTGGTACGCTATCTAGGGCTACGGTTAAATCTACAGGATAGTCCGATAAAACGGGAGCTTCAATATCTTGTATCGTCAGTTCTTGAGATTCTGTACTAATATTGCCACAGTGATCCGTAGCCGTCCAAGTTCTCGTTAAGACATAGTTATAAGGACAAGAGCCATCCGTTCTTGTTTCGTTATAAACGATATTTGTATTGTTAGCACAATCATTAGCAACGAAAACTGTTCCTTCATTCGTACCAGGAATACAGTAACAAATTTGTCCGATTCCAATATCTTGTTCTGAATTATTATTTGCGTTCATGTAATCATCAAAATTCGTTTGAGTGAAATTTGAAGAATTACTATTCACGGTCCAGTTATTTTTATAAGTAATTTCTACCCTCCGAATATTTAAATTATAAAAGGCAAATCTAATGTCACCATCTGCGTCAGTGTCATTGACAGCTTCATACCCAAAGGAATTATCTAAGGCTTGAAATTCTTTATCTCCTACTTGCTCAACTTTAGAACCATAAGTAAAGTATCCACAATCATAATCTAATTCTGCATTACTCGCATCAAAGATTCTGACGACTACGGCATCAAGGTGAAATAAATTCTCATCGAGATCATTAATACTAAAAGATAAATTCTCAACTGCTTGGGAGAAATCTATTCTTACCGTAGAGTTTGTTCCTGCACCATATTCGCTATTACTTTCTCTTTCTCTTTGAGAAAAATGAATTGCTCTCGTTGATGCTCCACAAGGTAAGTTTTCGCTCGCATCTCTAGGATATCTGAAGTCGGCTACTCTGAAATCTCTAATGATAGTCCCATCTACGATACTAAACGTAGTGTTTGTAGTTCCTGTAGCAATCGTTTGCCCATCCATTGCCGTTGAATTCTCCGATTGATTTGGCGGATAATTAACGGACCCTAAATTACAGTTAACATCATTAATCATCGGCGCGTTGGGCACGGAATCACAACTTACTGTCGCATTTGCAGGTACACCGGTCAATGCTGGTAATTCAGGATCTTCAACTGGGAATGCGACACTTGGTATCAATTCTTTATTCGCATTAAAAATGCTTGCTTCATTATTAATAAAAGTAGCTGCGCTCACATTATTAATAACGGCTTCAAAAGAAATAATCACTGAATCTCCTGGTGCGATCACTGAATTGTAATTCGTACCACCTTCATCCAATGGGAAAGGAGAATTAGGCGTAGTATCATCTGCTAGCAAAGTTGAAACCCCTCCCGTTCGAGTAAAGGTTGTTCCTTCAACGTAAGTTAAGTTGTTGGATAAAGTATCCGTGATTCTTACTGCTCCGGTAGAAAGCGATAAGGCACCTGTATTTCTAATGACGATGGTGTAAATGATTTCATCACATTCATCGAATAAACCATTCAAGTTATAGTCTTTACTAATATCCACACACTTTGTTGCGGCGAACGGAATACCATTAGGGAGTCCTGTTCCTAAATCAATTGCGGGAGAACTACCACTCGCATTCGCAGGGTCTTGCCCCCAAGCACCAGCAATAATTGCATCACTACCATCGCAAACCCAAATTCGCATTCCCGTCTGATCATTATCATTGTCAATAATATCTCGTAACCTAACAATTTCTAAGGGATTCAAAGTAATTTGTGTATCATAGCCTGGTCCACTATTATCACCATCATAATCTATACAAAGTGTGATCGGACCAGTACTCGTAGAACCCGTAGGATAATCTGCTGTGACCCAAACAGGAGAAGAGTTCTCAGGATTTAAGACTTCCAACTCTGCCGCGGAAGCCCAATTATTTCCATTGATTTCTGAAATTGCTACTAGCCGTATATATCGAGAAGTTACTTCAGGAAAGTAAACCTCTTTGACATCTGTATTGCTCGCCCAAGTACCTGAGGTAATGAAGACGTAAGCCCCTCCATCCCAAGAATAAAGTTCGTAGCCAGCAATCGTTCCATTGGTCGATCCGTCTTGTCTGGGTGTATATCTAAATCCTGTAAAGTTATTGGTTGACCCTAAGTCAACTTCGATAAAATGTGGATAACCTGGTGTACCGGAAAGATTAGTATGCCAGATGGTACTCTCATCTCCATCAATCGCATTGGTCGCGAGACTCCCTGATCCAGTATCTTCGCTACTAGAGTCAAAAATCCCCCAAGTGTTTCCAGTGCAACACAAACCATTTCCATCAGGGTCCATTCCAGGAGCAAACCCAACGAGCGTGATTTGTGAAGATAACTGACTTTCTGGAATCAGTGCAAAACCCCAATCATGGGCACTGTTCCCCCAACCAACACCATCTGGATCAGAATCTATCGTAGCAACCGCATAAAAATCCATTCCATTAGTCGTGTAAAAATGAGCCCCCGAACCATCTGGTAAATCTTCCCAAGCTGTTTGTCCTGGATTAATATCTATAAAAGGCTGTGGACCACCACTCGTCTCCCAAAAGACTCTAATGCTTGTTGAATTTGGGTTATATAGGTGTACGTAAGTAGGATGGTTATCATCATTACTTGCACCGCTCAAATCGTTCTGTGTAGAAACTGGACTGTAATAACTATCGCTCCATTGAACCGTAGGTTTAAGGGTAAAAAATCTTGATTCAAAAGTAGAGCATACATCTCCGGTGACCAAGTGAACTTGAACATTACTAGAAGCCGTAATCTCCCCACCAGAATTTAAATTACCATTAATCAAATAACTTTGCCCTTGATTTAGGGTCGTTGTTATTTCAAATGAACCGTTACCATCTACATCAATATTAACCGTTGTTCCATCATTTTGAGCCATGATATAAGCTCCTGTATATTCAAACATCTGATTGACATCAGTATTTTCTCCCACTGGAATTTCGTAGTTGGTTCCCCATAAAGTAACTGGATAAACTTCTAAAGCTCCCGCCAACAAGGTTGAACTCTGATTAGCCCAAGCTAAGCGTGTCATTGCTATATTTCCAAGAGCAGCTACTTTATCACCACCATCGTAATCAATAACAGATTGACGAGTAGTTGTTACAACGTCGTTGTTTAAAACAATTTGATCCGCAGCTGTTAGAATATCTACTGTAAAGCCTGGTGGTATACCATTAGCAGGGTTATTATCTCCCCAAATTTCGGTAGATCCTTGTACGGGGAAACTAAGGTTTACTTCATATCCATCCTCCCAGTGATCAAAATAAACAACTACCCCATCTTCCACAATTCCGATTCCAACGTAACTGGATACCGGATCAGAAGGTGCTCTACTCGTTATACCACAAGAGAGCGGTGCATTATTAGAATAGATACTTTGCAAACTTTGCAAAATTTGATCTTCTGGTGCTGGAATATAATAGGCTTCAACGAATTGCGCGCCATTGATTTCATCTGAACAATAATTTACACCACCGCCATTTCCTGAAATACCTCCACCCGCAACTAATTCTGCTTGTGTAGCGGCAATACAATTTTGTCCATTATATTTTACTTCAACATCGTAAACCCCCACTTCTAAGTTTTCAAATAAAGTACTAGACTGCCAAGGTGTCCAACCCGGCCCTGGAATATTAATTCGATATTCTAATGCGGTTAAATTACCGGTTGCATTCACCAATAAACTACCATCTGTACTTGATCCCGTAGTAGGATTCAACTTGACAATATTATTAATTGTGGGAGACTCTGGTACGTCGATCACGACGGTACGGGGACCACTAATACAGGTACCAAAAGCATTTCTTACATAAGCATCATAGGTACCCGGCGAAAGTCCAGAAAATAGACTATCCGTTTGCCAAGGACTTCCATTAATTCGGTACTCAAAGTTCCCTGTTCCTCCCGTAGCAGAGATGCTAACTTGACCGTTGTTAATTCCGCAATCCGTTAAATCGGAGGCAATTGCAGTGAAGTTAATCGCTCCTGCCGCTACCAACGAAATCGTGTCTGCGGCGGTACAACCATTTTGGTCGGTCACCGTTAATATATAGGTACCAGCACCAAGTCCGCTGATGTTACTCGTTGTAGCACCGGTAGTCCATAGATAAGTATAACTTCCTGTTCCTCCATTACTCGTACTATTCAAATCACCATCTGCACCACTATCACAACTAACAGGAAAACCATTAAAGTCAGATCCTATTCCAATGCTAGTAGTGACTGTGGTCGGTTCACTGACACTAACGGAAGCACTTGAAGTACAACCGAAATCATCTGTAACAGTAACCGAATACGAACCTGCAGCAACCCCAGAAATACTACTCGTCGTTTCTGTAGTTGTCCATAGATAAGAATAGCTACCATTTCCTCCAGAAGCCGTAGCTTCCAAGACTGCATCTGCGGCTCCAGCACAACTAACATCTTCTCCATTATAAGCAGAAGTGACTTGAGCCGCCAGCGAAATTGAGGTTGGTTCCGTTAGCGTCACACTCGCAACGCTACTACAACTATTCGCATCTGTAACTGTAACCACATAAGTTCCTGCTCCAACATTTGTTAAGTTAGGACCAATTTGACCATTTTGCCAAGCATATAAATAAGAGCCTGCTCCACCAGCAGCCGTTGCAACGGCGTTACCATCCGTTGCACCTCCACAACTTACATCTTCTCCATTATAATCAGAGGTTACCGTGGCTCCAAGAGTCAGTGCTGTCGGTTGGGAGAGAATAGCAAATGTATCTAAGGTACAACCATTATTATCCGTGACGGTTACGTCGTATCTTCCTTCCGTTACTCCGTTCAAATCTTCCGTAGTAGCACCATTTGACCAGATAAAACTTAAAGGCATTGCTCCTCCACTAGGGATTAAATTGATTGCCCCATCATTGCCATTAAAGCAACTAATATTTGTAGGTACAAGATTAGCCGTTAGTACTGCGGCACCGCCTATCGTTAAATTTATTGTTTCGGTACAAGCATTTTCATCCGAGACGACTAAGGTGTAAGTACCTGCCGTTAAATTATTTCTAGTACCATCGTGCGTGATCATATCAGCTAGTTGATTGGCCGTTAAGGCTACGTTGTGCCATCTAACATGATCCATCAATCCATTGTAGTATAAGTCGCCTGGATTTCCAAAAGCATTATTACCGAATGTTTTTCCTAATCCACCATTCTCTCCTGCGGAAAAAATAGTTCCTAATCCTGTTGGTACAGTAGAAATTAATCCGCCGTCAAGGTATAAACTAAGATCACCATTATTGTAAACGACTGCAAGATGATGCCAAGCGCCATCATTGGGAAAAGGAGTTGTATGGGTAGTGATTGTAGCAGGATCTTTTGCGACGCCTACAATTATATTACCATTAAAAAGTTCTATACTTAATCCGTAGAAAGATCCACCTTCGTCATAAATTGTTTGTCGTGTTAATAAATCATTTGGTTTCAAATACAAAGCGACCGTACGTTCCGTAAAAGTTGATTCCATAAAGGCGCCATTAAAACTGTATCGTACACCTGCATCAATGCCGTTAAAATCTAAAGCATAATCTCCCTCTGCAGCATCCGTAGAAAAAGCAATTGTCCCTCTAATACCATTCGGATGGTTTGCATTGCCAGAAACATCATACAAACTATCTTCAAAAGACCAAATTGCTTCTGCGGTCATATCACTCCAACTGTAGTAATAATCAGCCGTTCCCCCCGTGACAACAACGTTTGTAATTCTTCCATCGTCTCCAGCATTACAACTTACACTTTCTGTATCCGCCGTCACGTTGAGCTGACTCGGTTCCGCGATACTACCACTCAGTACAATTGTACAAGCATTAGCATCCGTAACGGTGAGTGTATAGTTCCCAGGACTCAGCCCTGCAACAGTAGTATTCGTTATTCCATTTGACCATAAATAGTTATAGCCAGCGGTTCCACCAGAAACGATAACATTCATCTCTCCATCATTATTCCCAAAACAATTTACATCGTTTGTAAATAATTGTGCCTGTAGAACAGTTGGTTCATTAACCGTCGTATTTAAGATAACAGAACAAGCGTTAGCATCCGTAACCGTAACGGTATAGACGCCTGCTCCAATATTTGTTAGGTCTTCCGTCGTAGCGCCATTCGACCATACGAAATTATAAGATCCCGATCCACCACCAACGGTTAAATTAGCGCTCCCCGTATTCGTACCATTACAAATTACGTCGGTGCTATCTACCGTAGCCGTCAATACTAGTGGCTCATTAATCGTTACAACATCAATTGAAGTACAAGTATTTGCATCGGTAACGGTAACCGTATACGTACCAGCACCTAAAGCTGTTAAGTCTTGAGTTGTTTGTCCCGCCGCAGACCATAAGTAAGTATAAGGAGTCGTTCCCCCAGTTACGGTGAGATCAATCGTACCATCCAAGAAACCATTACAACTTACATCTGTACTATCAAAGCTTAAGACCAAAGGTGGCAACTCCGTAATTGTAAAATCTTGTGTAGTAATACAGCCATTTGCATCGTGTACAAATACGGTATAAGTACCCGCACTTAATCCCGTTCGGTCACCATCATTATTAAATGCTTCTGTTATTTGTACCGGCGAAAATGCTTCATTTGCATAAATTAAATCATCCATTAATCCATGATAAAAACTACTACCAGGATTGTTAAAGACATCTCCAAAAATACTTCCACCAATACCACCATCTCCACCATTTGTTTGAATATTAGCGAAGCCTGTACTCGTCGTTGCGCCAGCAACACCATCTAAGTAGAGGGTTAAATCACCGTTGTCAAATACGAGGGCTACGTGGTGCCAAGCGCCATCATTTGGAAAAGTATGATTTCCAGCAAACTCAACCGTAGAAAATCGACTAACGGCTGCTTCGAGAGTACTATTATTTAAACGAATGGCCATTCCGTGGACATCACTTCCTTCTTCAAATAAAATTTCTCTACCACCTAAGTTATCCGGTTTCACCCACATCATTACGGTACGAGTAGTAAAAGCCGTCTCCATAAATCCACCCGCTTCACTCAATCGGATCAAGTAATCATCCATCGCGATGGAGTAATCACCATTGACTGCATCATCGGAAAAGAAAATAGTAGCCTGACTAAATCCTGTCGGATAGTGACCATTTCCAGTAGTATCATCTGAGTGAAACTCAAAGGGGTAAAAAGCCTCTACGTCCCAGTCACTCCACCAATAGGTATAATCTGGTGTTCCACCAGAGACACTTAAATCAATTGTTCCATCTGAACCATTTTCACAGGTTACTTCCGTAGTTATTCCCGTAATTGTTGCTGGTGTAGGATCAATCAAGGTAATGCTTTCTATAATTGTACAACTATTATTATCCGTTACGGTAACTTGGTAAGTATTTGCAGCTAAGCCCGTAGGATCTTCGTCTGTACCCGCGCCATTATCCCATTGAAAAGTATAAGGGCTACTTCCGCCCGTGACTGTTACGTCAATTTCACCATCAGCGCCACCATTACAACTAATTTCGCTAACCACACTACTAAGACTCATTCCAGCTGGTTCTTCTACGAGTATCGTATCCGTCATGGTACAACCTGCATTATCCGTTACCGTTACAATATAATTCCCCGCGGATAATCCTGATGGATCTTCATTCATTCCCGCCCCATTATTCCATTGAAAAGAAAGTGGTGCTTGTCCATCCGTAACGGTCAAATCAATACTTCCATCTGTACCACCGTTACAAGAAGCATCTGTAACTACTGCACTTAGGGATATCTCGTTAGGCTCCAGTATTAAAATGCTATCAACTAAAATACAACTATTGTCATCCGTAACAGTCACCGTATAAGTTCCCATAGAAAGTCCCGTTAAATTACTCGTTGTTACTCCAGTACTCCAAAGATAACTATAGGGAGCTACGCCACCAGTCACGACAATATTGAGGCTACCATCAGAACCGCCAAAGCAACTAACCGCCGTAGAGTCTTTAGCTACCTCTAATTCCGTAGGTTGAGTCACCTCGATCTCTAGCACGTTGGTACATCCATTTTCATCCGTAACGGTAAGGTTGTAACTATTTGCCGTAAGGTTGTGTCGATTCCCTGTACGATCGTACATATCTTCGATTTGATCTTCCGTTAGTGCTACGGTATGGTAACGAACGTCATCCATATAACCCGTATAATTATCAACGTCCGTTTCACCAAAAGCGTCGGAAAAGTAAATACCTCCAATACCTCCCGTAACGGAAAATGGATAAGAGATCGTACCAAAACCAGTACTTCTACTATCCAATAAATCACCGTCCAAATAGAGGTACATTTCCCCATTATCGTAGACCAAAGCTACATGGTGCCAATCTCCATCCGTAGGATAAGGTTCTGATAAACCTCTTCGTACATTTCCTGAAGCGATGGAACCTTCTATGTTGCCATTTTTAAAGCGAATTGCAAATCCATTTTGGGTATATCCTTCTTCAAATAGTGTTTGTTCAGTATTGGTATCATCATCTTTTAACCACATCGAAATTGTTCGCACACTAAAACTCGTATTCATAAAGGGTGGATTCGAATACCGAATACGAGTATTTCCATCAAACCGAAAAGCAGTGTTTCGTTCAATTGTATCTGCTACGTAAAGTACGTTTCCATCAATTGCAAAAGGATGATGTCCATTACCAGAAATATCGTCCGCCGTATTTTCAAACGTCCAAATAGCTTCCGCTTCCATGTCATTCCAATTGTAATTGTAGCCTGGTGTTCCTCCAGAGGTATTTACTCCTAGCACTGCACCATCCGCACCACCAAAACAAGAAACATTGGTAAGATTTGCCGCGATGGTAATACTATCTGGTTGTGTAATCGTGTCTGAGTGAATAACGGAACAAGACAGATTATCCGTGATCGTGACGGTGTAAATTCCAGCTATTAAATTTGTCAAGTCTTCGACGGTCGCACCATTATTCCAGAGGAAGCTGTAAGGTGCTGTACCTCCCGTAATCGTTACATCTATACTTCCGTCGCTACCTTCGTAGCAGCTTGCATTAACATTATTACAAGTGACTAGAATGATGCTCGCATTATCAACCGTTGCACTTTCCGTTGCAGTACATCCATTCACATCCGTTACGGTTACATTGTAATTTCCTGCGGAAACGCCAAGTAGGTCTTCCGTTGTAGCTCCTTGATCCCATACATAATTATAAGGAGCTGTTCCTCCTGTAACTACTAAATTAACCGTTCCATCATTTCCACCAAAGCAACTACTTGCCGTGGCAGTGTGATTAAGCGTTAAAAGAGGCACATCATTTACCGTTGTACTATCCGTGATCGAACAACCATTGAAATCGGTTACAGTTACGGTATATCCTCCACTTATTAAATTGGTGATTACTTGAGTGGTAGAATCGTTTGACCACTGATAAGTATAAGGTCCTACCCCTCCACTTACGGTAAGGCTAATCGCTCCGTCCGATGCACCAGCACAGCTTACATTCGTAGAATCACTGACAATGGTCATTGGATCTGGCTGGTCAACGGTGACCGTTTCGTTGGCAGAACAACCGTTGGCATCCGTAATCGTAACAATGTAACTATCTGCGTCAAGACTGGATCGTGTTCCATCATTAGCCATGATATCTACAATCTGTTGTTGGGACAAAGGAGTATTGTGATAAATTACGTTATCCATCCGCCCCCGGTAAAAATTATCATTAAAATTATTAAAGGCATCTTGATAGAATGTTCCACCAATACCACCATCTCCCCCAGTTGAAAACATATCACCAATTACAAAATTATCGGTAATGACTAAAACTCCGTCTAGGTATATTCGTAGATCACCATCATCCCAAGTATAGGCAATGTGGTGCCACGCTCCGTCTGTTGGAAAGGGCGTATCATATTCTCTATTAAAATTAAAAATAAACGTTTTCTCAACGGCTATTTCTAAATCTGTTTCGTTTAGTCGAATGGTAAAACCGTATAAGTTTCCATCTTCTTCAATTAGCGTTTGTATCCCACTAAAGTCCGTTGGTTTTACCCACATGGAAACTGATTTTTGTGTATAGTTAGATTCCATAAAGGCGTTATCTACACTATAGCGAATCTTCGTTGCTCCATCAAAAAGAAAAGCATTTTCTCGTTCAATGGTATCGGTAACGTAATTAATCGTTCCTACGACACCTTGTGCATGATTGTTATTGCCTGTGATATCATCCGTAGTTCCTTCGAAAGTCCAAATGGCTTCTGCATCAAAGTCACTCCAATTATAATGATAACCGGGGGTTCCGCCCGTCGCATTCGTTTCAATAACAAAACCGTCAGTACCGCCATAACAACTTACATCGGTAACAGAAGGACTTGCAACAATCGGAGTAGGTTCGCTAATCGTATCTGCAAAGACGATAGAACAGGCTAAATTATCTGTAATCGTTACCGTATAATTTCCTGCAGGTAAATTGTCTGGATCTTCGACCGTTACGCCGTGACTCCACAGGTAAGTGTAAGGAGCCGTACCATTGAAAACCGTCATATCTATAGTACCGGTACTATCACCGTTGCAAGCAACATCTACCGTATTAAAACTTACTCCAATTGGAACTGCGTCCGCAACAAGGGCGGTATCTAAAGCAATACAGCCATTAAAGTCCGTCGTGGTGACGAAATAAGACCCTGAACTAATTCCACTGAGATCTTCGGTGGTAGTTCCGTTATTCCAAATAAAACTAAACGGTGCTGTTCCCCCCGTAACGACAAGATCAACAGCGCCATCGCTTTCGCCAAAACAGCTAGGTGTGGTAATGGTATTCGATAAGGTTAAATCAGGAATCGCTGTTACCCTTGTACTATCAATATATGTACAGCCATTAGAATCCGTTACCGTAATCCGATAAACCCCAATGGATAAGTTATTAATATTTTGAGTTGTTGCTGCCGTAGACCACAAATAGGAGAAAGGAGCATTTGCACCCGTTACGACTACCGAAGCCGTACCATTCGTTTCTCCTGCACAGGTAATTTCTGTTGAATCAACTTGTAAGGTGGTCAACGGTGGTTCATTGACGATAATGCTATCGACCACGGAGCAACCACTAACATCCGTTACCGTAACGAAATAATTTCCTGGTGGAATAGTGCTAATTGTTTGCGTTGTTGAATCATTTGACCATAAATATATATACGGTGCTGTTCCGCCATTTGCTAATACCGTTGCGGAGCCATCAACACCACTAAAACAACTTACGTCCGTTGAATCTAGTTGAGCAGATAAAACCGTTGGTTCGTTGATTGTGAGACTATCAATGCTGGTACAGCCATTTGCGTCCGTTACTGTAACTACATAATTACCCGCCGTTAGCGAACCAATCGTTGCGGTAGTTTCAGTATTATTCCATAGGTAGCTAACCGGAGCAGTTCCACCACTTAATACGATTACCTCTCCCAAGCCATCCGCAGCACTTGCACAGCCAATATCCGTAGCATTCATTTGTAGAATCATGCTATCTGGCTGGAGTAAGTTTATTGACTCCACGCTAGTACAACCATTATTATCGGTAACGGTGACCGTGTAACTTCCCGCAACTAAAGTATTAATTGCAGTGGTAGTTTCACTCGTATTCCATAAGTAGCTAAAAGGTGTTATTCCACCACTAGTTACGACTGCTTCTAAGGCACCATCACTTGCACCAAAACAACTAATATTAGCTCCGTTAAAGTCAGAACTAATATTAATCGTTGTTTGAAAAGTACAGTCGGGATCATCACAATCCACCAAAAGGTCGCCATCATCATCAATGCCATTCGTACAATCTTCTATGGCAACGATTGAACCACAACTAGGTCCGATATAGCTAGCATCGGGAATTGCCGCAGGGCTTGCGGGTGGAGTTACCGTGACAGAAGGATCAATGGTTCCTTGTTCCTCATCAAAATAACTATTTCCATTGCTATTTTGATCAGGAGATCGATCATAGAAATTGAGTGCGTTTCCGTCCGTTCCAATGCTACCATTCGAGGTTTGAGTGGAAAGATCATTAATCCAGAAGTTTCCGTCTCCTAGGATCGTACCGTCATTATAAATAACATTGGAGACGACTTCGTGATTATTCGTAAGGGTTACTCCAACTTCAATTGAGAGTAAGCCCGGTGTTCCATCGGTCAGTAATAATCCATCATTGACCATGTCAGATTCAATGATGATTTCGTCGGTAGCAACTATGGTACAAGCATTATAGAAACTAGTACTACTATTAATCGTAATGGCTCCAACGTTCATGATGCCAAAGTTATTGAAAGCACCGTTATTCTCTACCTGAAAATTACCACTGAAATTAAGCTCATTATTATTAGTAAAAGTACCGTCTTCTACGTCAAAGTTACCAGAAGCATTAATTACACCATCATTGGTAAAATCAGTTCCCTCTTCTATTTTAAAATTTTCAGTGAAATCTAGGGTTGCACCTTCGTAATTATAAACAGTGATGGGATCGTCCTGTTTTGCATCTTTGAATTCAATTGTGCCATAATTTTGAATATTGAAGGATTTTTCAAAGTTTAAATCATCTAAAATTACTGTTCCGCAGTTAATGATAGTACCTTCGTAATCTTTGGGTTTATTAGGTTCAAAAGTTGCACCGGGTGCTACGTAAACGGTTCCTCCTCTAAATCTCACCTCACAATCAAAAGTTCCACTATTGATGCATAAAGTGTCTCCGTCGTTTAGAGTCGTCTTCCCATTACAAGACCCATTGAAACTAAAAGTACAATTGGTAGGAGCCGAAGGACAAGCAACGGGAGGAGCTAAGAAATTTGCAGTCTCTGTAGTTGAAGTCGTAAACGAACTTGTATGTTTTTTAGAAAAAGAAAAAGCGAGTAGGCTGATCACAAATACAAATAGCGGTGGCAGAAGATAAAAGGAAGCTAATCCTCTGAACTTAAAAACTTTAAGCAGTTCAAGCGTTGATCGAACGAACTTAATCAATACCAGTTTTTCAACTGTAAACCGTTTATTCATATTAGTATTTGTTACTCAGAGGCTTGAGCATACTATTTTGAGTCACTCAATACGCTAGTAAAGCTGATTGCCACGAGTTTAATTTTCATCAAACTAGTCAATAGGAGGAATCTCTTCAAAGAGACAATTAGAAAATATCACGCTCTTTGTTTGGAAATAGTTAGAAGTTTTTTGAAAACGAGTGTTTATACATGAGAGGAATAAACAATAACTATACCATATATATTTAAATAAAAAAAATATCTATCTTACACATACTATAAAATAGTCTTGAGTAAAAACTTCTTCCTGAATTAATTATAAATAGATTATTCTGTGACGAGGAAGTTTGAAGTGTTTAAAAAAAACCACACTTATAGTAAGCACATCTTTAGGGAATAGTTACAATTAAGTAAGATCTTAGGCAAGATTTTTTTTGCTATCTCCGAATTAGGAAATCTTTTGGTAAGTTTGAAAAAATTCCTTTCTAGCGATTCGATAAACTGATTTTAAATCTAGTGGGCTGGCTAAAAAGTCATTTTTTTTCACGATCATTTTGCCTCCCCAAGGTGCGATAAAGTGAAATTCTGGTGGGTAATTGAGTTGGGTTAATAGATTTTGGTCGACTTCAATCGCTATAATTTTCCCAATCGCGTCATATTCATGAAATCCATCCTTCTTTTTATCATATAATTGATAGCGAGCTAGGAATTTATCGGGGGAAAGAATGTACTGTTCGGCAGCTTCTGTTTGGTTTTTAATGATAAAGTCTCCGCTCTTTGCAGTATTCCTTGTTTCCAAACCATCATTGGTAATGGTTTCAATCAATTCTCCTCCTTGTGCTTTTTTGGCAAAAACACGGGTTACTTTCTTAAAAAATTGCCCTTTTGCTTCGAGAATAGGAATTATTTTTTGCTTAAAGCTTTCTTGATCGTCCAAATCTGTACATTTTTTTTGTAATATAGTAAAGTTGTATTAAAATATCAGCGATTTAAATGCTTGTTCCCCTTATCTTTACAAAATGAATACGGAAGATTACATCAAAAAACGCTTGGATGAACAAATTGCCTGGCACGAGAAAAAAAGCGAAACGAACAAAAAGTGGTACAAATCTGCTAAATTGATCGTTATCGTTGTCTCAATTTCGATTCCTTTCTTAGCGGGTTTTATTACCGAAGAACGAGTTTGGTTGAAAGTAGTCGTAGCGATCGGTGGTTTACTAATCGCTTTCCTCGAAGGAATTAGTGCGTTGAATAAATACCATGACAATTGGATTAATTACCGGCAAACAGCGGAACTCCTAGCCCGAGAGAAGTTGTTATTTCTCACAAAGTCAGGACCATACCGAGAAGATAACTCGCTGCAAACGCTAGTAGAAAGAGTCGAAAGCTTTACCCAACAAGAAAATCAAAATTGGGCAAAATACAATCAGAAGAAGAAATCAAGTAAATAAAGTTAACCGTAGCATCCGCATCCACGTTTTTGCTACACGTACTATAAACCACCAAATATGTTTGACGAAAATATCCCCATCAAAGTCTTTACCTCTTATGCACACAAAGACGAAGCCTTGCGAGAAGAACTCGATGTACACCTTGCAATGATTAAGCGACAAAAAGCAATTACCATCTGGAACGATCGACAAATCGAAGATGGCACAGAATGGGATGCAAAAATTAAAAAAGAATTAGAAGAGGCTGACATTATCTTACTTTTGTTTACGCCACTCTTTTTGGCATCAACTTATATTTATGACGTTGAACTCAAGCGGGCGATGGAGCGCCACGAAGCCGGTACCGCTAGGGTTATTCCTATTATTATCAAACCCTGTGATTGGTTAGCAACAGATTTTGCAAAGCTGCAAGGGATTCCTAAAAATGGAAAGCCAGTGACAACGTGGGAAGATAGAGATGAAGTTTTTTTGAGTATTGCACAATCTTTAAAGAAAACAATTAAAATTCGCCAAGAGAAGAAAAAAGAAGCAGGGATATGATTAGAAGCATTACATTCATTTTATTTTTCTTTAGCTGCTGCTTTGCCCAAGCACAGCTGACGCTTAAACTTGACGCAGTTCCTAGCAATACGCCAGCAAGTGCTAATATTCACGTTGCGGGAACCTTTAATAATTGGGACGCCGGCAACGAGAGTTATATTCTAGATCTTCAACAAGATGGTAGTTATCAAATTACGTTTACGCCTGCCGTTGGAGAATTGAAATTCAAGTTTACCAGAGGAAGCTGGCCTTCCGTAGAAACAACGGCGCAAGGTGGCTTTGTTCCAGATCGAGTATTAACCTACGACGGAAGTCCAATCGAAGTTAGTTTACAAGTATTAGGTTGGGAAGATCTTATTGGCGGGAATGGTGGCAACTCAACGGCAAGTGCCAACGTAATGTTATTAGACGAAAACTTTTACATGCCGCAACTCAATCGCAATCGGAGGATTTGGATTTATTTCCCACCAGACTATGAAAGTTCTGACAAAAAATATCCCGTACTCTATATGCACGATGCTCAAAACCTCTTTGATGCAGCTACTAGTTTTAGTGGCGAATGGGAAGTTGATGAATCTTTAAATGAATTGGCTGGTGCGGGAGATTATGGTTCCATCGTAATTGGTATTGAAAATGGTGGCGCTGCGCGTATTGAAGAGTATACGCCTTGGTCTCATCCGACTTATGGTGGTGGACAAGGAGATGCTTATGTACAGTTTATTGTCAATACCTTAAAGCCTTACGTAGATGCTAATTATCGGACACTCCCCGACCGAGCAAATACAGGAATTGCAGGAAGTTCTCTGGGTGGTTTAATTAGCTTTTATGCAGCGATTGAACATCAAGAGGTATTTGGAAAAGCGGGTATTTTATCGCCTTCTTTTTGGTTTTCAGAACAAGCTTATCAACACGTTAGTCAAACGGGAAAAGAAGCTGAGATTAAGTTTTATTTCGTAGCGGGTAGTAACGAAAGTGCCGACATGATTTCGGATATGGACCGGATGCGAGATAGCCTTTTAGCGGTTGGTTTTGAAAGTAACGATATTGCCTTTGTACAACACGCCGATGGACAACATAGTGAGTGGTATTGGGCAAGAGAATTTCCTGCTTTGTATGCTTGGTTATGTGGCAATCAAATCCTAGCAACAACGGCAACAACCGAACTAGCTTATCGACTTAAACTTTACCCAAATCCAGCCAACGATAGTTTGCGTTTTGAGGCTAAACCTACTAAGAAAATTTTCAGCTTACAGGTATTTACTTTACAAGGAGAACGGGTCTTGAATCAAGCTGTAAATCTTTCGGATGCTTTAGATATTTCAGGATTGACGAAAGGAACTTACATCGTGCAAATTCAGAATAAAGGGCAAGTTATCTTTACGGAACAATTGATTATTCGTTAAGGAAATTATTATTATTTAACGGAGCAAAGTGACGTCTCCTTTGAACAATTCAACGACTCCGTCGGTATAGCTCACTTCCAAGAAATAGCTGTACACGCCCGTTTGTAACAAGCGCCCTTGGAAGTACCCATTCCAGCCTTTGGTTTCTTGCCCGGGAGCAAGATCCCTAGCTTCAAATAGAGAAGCCCCCCAACGATCAAATACTTTCAAGACGTTAATCTTAGCGACTTCTTTGGCACCATAAGCCATAAAAAAATCGTTGACCCCGTCGCCATCAGGAGAGAAAGCCGTAGGAATATAAACTCGACGATTTTTGAAAATAAAGACGGATAAAAGATCCGTGGCAACGCAGCCATTTTCATCCCAAACCGTAATTTTATAAGTACTTGGCAGCAAGGGTTCGGAAACGGTAGACAAGCATTCTTCGCAAGCAATTGGTGTCGATGTTTCCCAGTAAAAGCTATCAATAGCACGGTTTGGTATAGCTTCTAGGTCTAAAACGTCTCCTAGCTCAATAGAGAGATTCTCACCTAAATCAACCATTAATTCGCTCGGACTTTCAACTACGATCGTTTCATTCACTTCACAACCATTTACATCCTGAACTACTAATTCGTACACTCCGTGGGCAAGGCCAGTAAATTCTTTTTGACTTTGAAATGGTGTTCCATCAAAAGAAAATAAGTAAGGCGCAGTACCACCAATCACCGTATCAACCTGAATTGTTCCATCCGAATCACCGTAGCAAGTAACCGACGTAGCATTCAAGTCAAATGCTCTAATTGTCTCCGCAGCCAATACATTTTGTTGCGCTTCCGTTGTACAAGCATTATTCAAATTTGTAACGACAACGGTATAAGTTCCCGCTGCGGATACACTAGGCGTTGACGAGACACTTCCACTAATTGGCTGAGCACTGTCACCTTGCCAAAGATAGCTTACTGGATTCCCAGCAGCATTGACGGTTACGCCAAGTGTAACTTCGGGAAGTAGACATTCTAATTGTAGTTCGTCTTCCACTATTAGTACTGGACTTAAGGTATCAATCCCGATTTCAACCATTGCCGTATTCGTACAATTATTATCAGTATTCGTAATGGATAATTCGTATGTACCAGCACTCGATACCTCCGGAAACAAGCTTTGTGCTCCGGCATCAATTACCCCACTCCACTGGTAGCTAAAGTTTGGTCCCGTAGAAGAATTTCCGGCGTTGAGTTGGAGCGTTGTTTGGATACAATTTAGTACACCAGGGTCTTCAATCAGCACCGTTGGCAAGTCGACTGCAGAACTAATTTCAACGACTTCTATCGCACTACAAGCACTGATTTGATCCGTCACCACAAGCTCATAATTCCCTGCTTTCACAACCTCAAAACCTGACGTATTAGAAAGCACAACGTCGTTTAAACTCCAGGCAAAGTCTAAGCTCCCGAAAGCATTCGAACTATTCCCATCTAGCACTACGCTAGTCTGATTACAATTAATTTCTAATCCTCCAAGGGGAATAATAGTTACTACTGCTTCGGGATAGAAAACGATAGGTGTACCCGCAGCTACAGAAAAACACTCATCGGCCGGAATTACACCTCCATTACCATCCGCAGCTCCTGCTACGGCAGAGATGTAATACGTTGTTCCATAAACTAAATCATTTGCATCCGAAAAGCTAAAACTAGGACTAGTCTTGCTAGCAAAAACATTTCCGAGGCTCGTTCCACTTTCATCGTGTAATACAAAGATCAGGATATCATTATCTTCTAAAGTATGATCAGCGAAATGGTTAGCCGTTACACTTCCGGTACCACAAACTTTCAATTCCATGACTTCCATTGTCCCCGCATCCGTTGCACAAGGACATTCGTTAAAACCACTGACTTCGATTACTTGACAGGTAAAATTATCTTGTAAACTAAATTGATAATTGGAATTGCACGGAATCGACTGACTTGTAAAAACACTGTTTTCAATCGTCCCCGTAACGCCCGAAATGAGGTAACTTGTACTATCACCTCCTGTTATTTCAAAACTTATACTAAAGGCTGTATTTAGCACATTAGATATTTCTTGAAAATTTAAGGTATCTAATATTGGATTGAAATGAACCGCAATACTATCGGTACTACTGCACCCAAAAGCATCCGTAACGGTTACTGCATACGTATCAGAAGTGTCCACTTGAATTGAAGCGAGACCTTGCGTCGCTGGTGACCATTGATAAGTTCCACTGCCTTCGCCAGCGTTGAGCGTTAAACTTTCTCCGGCACAGACGGTAGTATCATTTCCTAAAGTTGCTAAAGGTAAAGGATTGACTGTAATTTCAATTTCATCTCTTGCTGCACAACCTAGACTATCGACACTATACACTTCCAAAAGTTGGCTGGTGCTAGGACTTACCGTGCGAGTAGGTCCACTCAGCCCAAGGTCATTCCACGTATAACTGCAACCGACACACTCCGTATCTGTTACGTCTAGAGCGATTGAATCGCCAGCACAAATAAGTGTATCCATTCCAAGATCAATGCTACGATCACATACGGTTTTGAGTATCCAAAAATCATTTAATCCAATGTTAGGAGCTTGTTTGTCCCCACTCACTTGAGAGCGAGAATGTCCAATTAAATAGTAGCTTCCATTATTAATTTGATGAATCTCCGTTAGTGCTTCTGCGTCGGCGCCTCCATAGCTCATGTCCCAGATTTTATCTCCGGTGGCTGTAAGGTATAACATCCAGAAGTCGTAACTTCCTTGGTTAGCAGAAGTCTTATTTCCACTTGGAGAAGAATCAGAAATACCACCAAAAATGAAATTACCAATTACATTTTCTTGTACACTGGTAAGAATATCTAACTGATCGCCACCAAAAGTTTGTTCCCATTCTTTATTTCCACTAGCATCCGTTTTGACGATCCAAGTATCCCATACGCCATTAAAGTTAGAGGTTTTGTTTCCACTTGCGGGAGAACGCGTTTGTCCGACGAGTATAAATCCATTATCCGACGTTACTTCCAAGTCAATTAATACATCTTCTAGATCTCCTCCGAAGGTACGATCCCAGAGTTTATTACCGTCCTGATCTACTTTTACTAGCCAAAAATCTGCCTCTCCAGCTGTTCCAAAACGATTATTCGATTTTTCACCACCAGCATTCGAGCGAGATCCTCCACCGAGAATAAAACCACCATCGTCCGTTTCTTTCACGCTTAACAGTCGATCTTCTCCGGGACCTCCGATGGTACGATCCCACATAATTGCACCAAATCGATTAATTTTAACGATCCAGTAATCTTTATCACCGCGTGCATTTTCAGATTTATTAGCGCCTGCATCAGAACGAGAATGTCCTGCGAGTAAGTAACAGCTATCTTTGGTTGGAATAATATTAAATAATTCATCATCTTGGGTTCCTCCGATGGTTCGGTCCCAGATTTTATTACCATCAGCATCGGTCATAATGACCCAAAAGTCTTTCCCGCCGATACTATCCTCTTCTTTCACCCCATTTTGGTCAGAATTGGAATCTCCAGCTAGAACATATCCGCCTTCGTACCGTGGAATAACGCACCAAAGATTATCCGAGCCCGACCCTCCAAAACGACTTTCCCATTCTAGCATACCATTTTCATCCGATTTCACAATCCAATAATCTGATCCACCGTAAGCTGCTTGACTAATATCGCCATCATTGGTAGAAGAACTTGTACCGCCTAGAATAAAACCATTATCTGCTGTTTGGAAAGAGCTTTCCAAATTTTCCCAGCCGGAACCACCGAAAGTATGATCCCATTCTACGGGGATTTGTGCTTTATTACTTACCGGAGTTAGTAATAAAAGTCCAAAAATGCTTAGAAATAACCAATGAAAACATCCCAAGAGGGGGAGGATTCTTATTTTCATGGGATAAATTTACTTTTGATAATACATTCAAGCTGTTTAGCATATCTAACGAATTGCTACACAGCATTTTTCAAAAAAAAACTGATTGACGAATACAATTGGGGGGTCTTCTTACTTATAGCGGTAGGGATGTCAAACTCAGTAGTCATGAATCATAGTACTAATATGTTGGCGCTAAATTACGAAAACTCTCCTATTCTTTAGCTTACGATACTTATTAAGTTTAGATTAATTCTATCGCTTGCTACAAATTATACATTTCACGGTTGAAAATGTTCACCGTAAATAGCGTGAAATAAGCTATTTTTTTGTGCGTTGTACAATGCAGTTGTTTAAAACTGAAGCATTTCCTCCTATTTAATACATTGTAACATAAATTTATTTGCTTTTTGAATATGTCTTTTCACCTCACTCTTCGTCACGTCCTCACCTTGATAGCTATGGCTATCAGATTCCAGGCGTTTCTCGATTGACACTAAAACTCATTATTCAAAATTTCAACTAACTTATGTTACAGTGTATTTAAGTACTAAGACGAAATTTTTTTACCATTAAGCGGTGTTAGGTTTTGAGTAGTATTGAGGCACGAAAACCGCCCATATGTTTATAATTTTGGAGACTTTTTGAATATTTAGACGATTCGATTAGTCAATCAAATCGTTTTTAAGACCTTAATACAATTTAATGGCGCTTCAACGTTGTCTTAGGACTTACAAAAAACGTCTTTACAAACATTTCGTTCGTAAAGACGCTTTAAGTTTTAATTTAGTGGAGCTGCAGGGATTCGAACCCTGGTCCAGATAAAGTACTAATTGACTTTCTACATGTGTAGTCTACGGTTGAATTGTCGGGAATAAGAAAGGTCCGTAGACCAACCGAACTTATTCCTTATACTCTGAATCTTACTCTGATAGTCGAGTCCAGCTATCAAAGCCAGCCTAAGGGTTGGTTGATGTGCGGCACGCTGTGTATTAGGCATCAAGCGCACGGCACATTAGCATATAATTCCTAGAATTATGCTGCTAAAGCAAAGTTAGATTTGCCATATAAAAAGTGTTAATTACTATTTGTTAACGGAGTAAGCAATTTTGCTCCGACATGCTTATCAACCAGTGAAGCTCTACTGTCGATTCCGGTCAGCCCCTGGTGATTTACCCTCAAACAAACTTTTTTGTTGAGTGCGTACAAATGTAGTAACTAAATTTTACTAGAGAAAGTTTCCTCAAAGGAATAAAAAATAAAAATCTATCGGAGCTTCTAGCTAATTTGGTCCATATGAACAAAAAAAGAATCGCTCGATATAGTGAGTATCGAGCGATTGATAAAAATTCCAAAAAACTAAAAGAGATAAATCTTTGCCATTCGAGTTATTTTAAAGAAGTTGTTTAATAACTTCCCTTATTCTGGCATATCTTTTAACCGTCCCATCAAGTTTTGAACTTGAGGAACGAAGGTTTATTCAACGATAATTTCTTTAAAAACGGATTCTCCGTCGGCGGTAACAACTTCTAAAATGTAACTTCCATCACGAATAACGCTTAAATTAAGCTCGTAAATTGTATCACTTGGTAAATCACGAACATCATCCTCCATCATCAACGATCCCGCTTTGTGGATGTTAACCTCTGCAATCGGCTCTAAAACTAGGCTAAAGTCAATAAATACGGTCGTATTGTCTTCATCTTGAAAGAAGATTTTACTCGGAGAATCAATGTCTTTTAACTTGATTTTGGTAGTTGGTGGATCCGTGTGAAAGGCAGTGCTTTGGTGAGCCGACGCCGTAAATCCCATAGATAGGATCAGCATGATGCTGAACATAAGAGTTCTCATTATTTATTTATTTTCATGGTTAACTTACACGGGGAGAAAAACTACGGGAGTTGCTTCGATGGGAGTTGTTGACTTGGTGGGTTAGCTTAGTCAACGCGTTTATTCTAACGGCAAGTTCTATGCCAAAAGGAATACGTCCCACCGTCACATTCTTTAAAAATTCTTACTGAAAATGTATTTTTCCAAAATCCTTTAATTTCTTGACAGCAGAAACTTTCATATCTAAAGATATATACTATTTTTACGGTACTCCTACTCCACTTTCTCCTTTTTGGGTAGAATTTGTTTTAAAATTCCACTCCTTGGTTGCAAGTCGCCATTTTTTTGATTCTTGGAAAGCATTTTGGAGTAAGTAAGCTAGCAGATGTTGAGTCTTGGAAATTATTAAACAACTTCAATAATATTTCAAATAAAAAGACTGCTACTTAAATATTTAAAAATTCAAAGCCGTTCATCGAAGCAGCTTAGCCAACCGATTGATCGACGATTAAAAACACCATATTGTATGTTAAAAATTGGTATCATCCGCGAGGGGAAAGTTCCTCCCGATTCTAGAGTTCCCTTGACGCCTAAACAATGCGCCTGGATTAATGCAAATCATCCGGTACAGATAAAAGTACAAACTTCTCCTTCGCGTTGTTACAAGGATGAAGCCTACGCAGCAGAGGGCATTGAAGTGGTAGAAGATGTTAGTGATTGTGAAGTTTTGCTCGGGGTCAAGGAAGTGCCTATTGAACAATTAATTGCAGCAAAAAAGTATTTTTTCTTTTCACATACCATTAAAAAGCAGGCTTACAACCGAGCATTACTACTCGCTATTTTAGAAAAAAATATTCGGATTTTTGACTATGAGGTTTTAACCAATGAGAGCGGAGAACGCCTAATTGCTTTTGGTATTTTTGCAGGAATGGTTGGTGCGCACAATGGTTTGTGGACCTATGGTCAACGAACGGGTGAGTTTGAACTCAAGCGAATGAAAGATTATTATGATTATGCAGAAGCGGTTCAGGCGTATCAACAAATCACTTTACCTCCGCTTAAAATTGTCTTAACGGGAGGTGGAAGAGTTGCTTCTGGTTCGGCTTCAGTATTGGAAGATATGGGCGTACGTAAAGTTAGTCCAAATGACTATTTAACAAATGATTTTGAAGAAGCTGTTTTCACTCAACTCAATTGTGAAGACTACGTAAAGCATCAGGCTGGAAAAACGTACGACCGACAACACTTCTTTAATCATCCACAGGAGTATGTGAGTAATTTCGAGGCTTACACCAAAAAAAGTGATTTATTTATCAATGGCATTTATTGGGATAATCAAGCGCCCGCATTTTTTAGTGCCGAAGAGATGAAAGCAGAAGATTTTCGCATTAAGGTGATCGCGGATGTGACTTGCGACATTGCTCCTGTTTCTTCTATTCCTTCTACCTTACGCGCTTCCACTATCGCTGATCCAGTGTTTGGCTACGACCCGTTGACCGGAGCAGAAGTTCCTCCTTTTCAACAATCTTATATCGATATGATGACGATTGATAATTTACCCAACGAGCTACCTAGAGATGCTTCGAAAGCTTTTGGAGAGCAATTTATTACCTCTATTCTGGAGGAGGTTTTGAATATGAAAGATAGTGCCGTAATGCAACGAGCTACCGTTGCTATTGATGGAAAATTAGGTCCACACTTTGGCTACTTGGAAGATTACGTCGTCGGAGAATAGGGTTTGACAACTTTACCATGTAACAAAGCCGTAGCCTAAAAATTAGACTACGGCTTTGTTCGTTTTTTTATTTTAAAAACTTACTTTCCACTTAGAATGTAAGAAGCCAAATAGTTGGAAAGGTTTTCTTCAATTCTGGCAATAGCATCCGTGGCTTTTGCTTTGACGAATTGGGTTCCCGTAATTTGCTCGTAAAGTTCAATGTAGCGGTTTGTTACTTGTTCCACAAAATCGTCAGGCATAACGGGCATCGTTTGACCTTCTTTTCCTTGAAAGCCATTTTCCATCAACCATTCTCGCACAAATTCTTTAGACAATTGCTTTTGTCTTTCTCCAGCGGCTTGCCGAGCTTCGTAACCCTCACTGTAGAAATACCTCGAACTATCTGGTGTATGAATTTCGTCGATTAAAAAGATTTGATTTTCATTTTTACCGAATTCGTATTTGGTATCGACCAAGATCAAACCTTGTTTCTTAGCCATTGCTGTTCCTTGTTCGAAAAGCAAACGCGTATAGCGTTCTAATAAAGCGTAATCTTCTGCGTTGACAATTCCTTGTGCGAGGATTGCTTCTTTAGAAATATCTTCGTCGTGCCCGATGGCAGCTTTCGTTGTAGGTGTAATAATTGGTGCCGGAAAAGGATCATTTTCGCGTAAACCTTCTGGCATTTTCACCCCACAGATTACTCGCTCTCCCGACTGATAAACGCGCCAAGCGTGTCCCGTCAAATAACCGCGAATGACCATTTCTACCTTGAAGGGTTCACAAGCTTTACCAATGGTAACATTGGGATCTGGGTTCGCCGTCACCCAGTTAGGCACTGTATCCGCCGTAGCTGCCAAAAAGTGAGCCGCGATTTGATTCAATACTTGACCTTTATAAGGAATGGGGCGCGGTAAGACGTGGTCAAAAGCAGAAATACGATCAGAAGCAACCATCACTAAAGTCTTTCCAAGATGGTAAACATCCCTTACTTTCCCTCGGTAAAAATCGGTTTGTCCGGGTAATTTGAAATTCGTCTCCTTAATCACATTTTTTTCGATTGGTGTCATTATTCTAATTTTACATCTAGATTTGGTAACGTACACAATAGACGTCATTCTAATAAGTAGTTGCTTAGCACAAATTTACTTAACTATTTTTATTATGCAGACATTTCAATCGTAGAACTTTAAAATTTGGATTGGAGCTGATTTTAAAATGGAAGATCCTCCAACACAAATCATTTGAATAAGTCCTTGATCGAATGCGATAGATTTAGTAGTTTCGTTCTATGGTCGCCGAAGCTTTCTGAGTCGTAGCAGATTTAGCCATTGCTTGTTCCTCCGCTCAACATCACCAAGAAACCTTTTTTCATGAAAATAAAATTGTCTTTCTTTTACCTTAGTAGTCTTTTCATTTTTTTTAGTGCTTGTACACAAAACCATAATCAGGTCGTAATTGATTTAGCAACGAATTTTAAGCAACAAAAACAAGCATTTTTTGCGGATCAAATGGCCCTCGTTCCTAAATTACCTGCCTTTGAGGCGAGTAAAGGAGCACAATTGGATCAGTTGCTGCGACAATATCGAGACGATTTATCGGCAATCAACCCCGAGCGCTTAACGGCACCGAATCGAGTAACTTTTGCTTATTTGCAACAGTTCATCACGGATGCCCATGTCAACTACACGCTTGAGCATACCTATTTGTGGGACCCAAGTTTTTATAATACAAGTCAGCATTTTAAGGCAATCCTTTCCGATTCCAGCTTGACGACAACTCAAAAACTAGCGCAATCAAAACCACTCGTATTAGCCTTACCTGCACATTATAAAACGGCTATCCAAAATCTCCAAAACAACGAGCTTTCTATCCGCCGCGTCGCCGCTGCAAAAGAAGATTTGTTTCAGGTTTTCCATACCCTAAAGTATAAAATCCCAAAACTTGCTGCACAGGAGCAAAGTACTGACGATCTAGCTGATCCTGCAAATGCAGAGGCACTTTTCGCTATTAAAGATTATTTAGCTTTTTGCAAAAGTTTAGTCTTTGAATACGGCGAAGCTCAGTCTTTCGTGCGTTTTAGAGATAGCTTGCCCGCAACTGCTTCCTTAGGCAATTAAAAAAACCAAAAGCCCTACCAGATATTAGTCCGGTAGGGCTTTCGCAGTGCTTTTGGCTTTGCTAATTACAACTAGATATATTTAGCTTGATTGCGATCAAGTAAAATGTCTTTTAATTCTTTCAAAACGGCATATTCGTGTGGAACCACTTTTTTGACCGCTTCTTTTACCGCAAAGAAAGTACCTTTCTCTAAATCAGGAATTCGCTGCTTAATTTGATCCTTCACAATACGGACATCCTCTTTTACGATTGCTCGAATAGATGGAATGTCATGCCAGTCTCCTTCAACCGCGTAAGCAGAAGTCATTTGACCATCTTGATCGGTTGGTTCTAGCGCGATGAAATGAATCGTTGAACTGCCTTGATCAATTTTCCCTTGGGGAATGGTCCAGTTATCTGGATGACCATCTTGATCATTGACCAAAAAAATCTCTAAGCCTTTTTTATTGATCCGATAGATCACAACTCTTGCGTAGTCAAGTACACTCATTTTCATAAATTAAATGAAAGATTCTCTTAGCTGCTAGCTAATATCCTCTTGTAATAGGCATTTAAGTTCGTGGCTGCTTCCGCAGCGTCTTAGTTAAACAGCATTTTGTAATAAATAGTTGCTATTTATAATGCTAAAAGTACAAATTAAAGGGAGTTGCGCCTAAGATATTCTTAAAAAAACGCCAGAACGACCAAAAAATATTATTTACAGCCGTAGGAACTCGTTTAAAAAGCTAAATCTTATACGTTTTGCGCTTCTTTTTCTTTTTCTTCTCCGGAGTCGCTTCTTCTTCGGGAATACGCTTTTTTCCTTGATCGAACTGACCGGGAGGAAGTTGTAATTGCTCAAACAATTCCTGCAAGTTCTCCAAGTCGGACTCGTCCATTTGCTGGAGTTGTTGTTCAAATAGCTTAAACATCCCTCCCAAATCGAAAGTAGTACCATCAAGTGGTGACAATCCATTCCCTTGATCTAAATTGTCAAAGCGTTGAATCAAAAGCGTGTCCATCAAAAAAGGCTGATCACCGTTAGCATTCGGGACTTGCATTTGTTGCATGAGCTGTAAAAGCTCTTGCTCCATCCGTTTCATTTGTTCTGCCCAAGCATCCTCCTGAGTTTGAGCAAAACTAACACTAGTGATGAGCAGTACGATACTGAGTAAAATAATTTTTTTCATTTGATAAAACTTATTAATTGAGCTTATCTTCCTGCTATTGCTGCGGAAGATCTTTTTCTATCATTTGTAACACTGCCAAAGCTAAAAAGTTGGCCTCGGCTTCCTTGTCCATTTTATTAACGAATTGAAAGGCACGAGCGTTGGTTTTAGTTCCCACTTCTTTTGCAAGTAAAATGCCTTGCTCTTGATCGCCTAGGATGATGGGCTGTAGTGTTCTCCCTTCGGTAATTTGTCCCAACAAGCGATCCGTTTTCGCACCATATAGTTTTTTCCGATCTTTAATTTTACCCACAAAATGATCATCAATGTGCAACTTAATCTCAGCTCCTTCAATCCGGTAAATAAACTCGCGGTGAGAAGTTCGAACGTATAAAATTGCATTTTCTACTTTTGAGTAATAGCGTTTATAGGCGTAGACAAACATCGGTTCGCTGTAGATCGACGTAAAAATACCTTTTACTTCAGTGGTAACGCCCGTTACAATCGTTTGATCAGTTTGGTTGAGAGAAAGCAATTCGATTTCCTCGGGTTTCCATGGCACTAAGCGACTAATCCAAGGCACTAGATTTACTCGCATAGTGGCGAGATCGGCTTTAATTTTCTGAACATTAGGTTGATGATTCGTGATCAACTGATAAATCATCCTCAAGACTAAATAGCAAATTCCAGCGAAAGCTAAAAAGCAAACCAGAAAAAAAAGGATTCGAGGCATAGTTAGTGGTATTTAAACAGTGGTTTTGATAACATCGTACAATCGAAGTACTTATAAAATACTTTCGCTCAAAATCAATTGGATACTCTAAATTACGACATTCCTGCGCGAACGTTAAGTTTAATTTTATTTTTCTTATAATTGGCAAACTGTTTCCGCCTAGTAATTAAGGCAATTTTGTCTTGTTGATTCAAAATTTTAAAATCTGCGGCAATAATACGATCTATTTCTGCCAAGATTTTATCCTGATCTTCCCAGTATTCAAGTTCAGGATTCGTAATATCAGCCATTAATCTATTTTTCAATTCCAGAATATCTTTAGCGAAAAGTCCTTCCGGTTGGTATATTTCATCCATCTGAGCGAGTATTTTTTCGTGCTTACCTTGACCGAGTAAGCTATTTCCACCATAATCCCAAGTTTGCAAAAACCAACTTGGGTAGAAGTGTTCAATGCTATCCACACTATGTACTTCCAGCGCTAATCCCATAAAATCATCATCTACTTTTCCAATTGTTGTTTTTGCCTTGTCGGCTAATTTCTTATAATTCCAGAAAAAATAATAAACCGTCCCTTCTGCCGCCAATTGTACGGTAAAGCCAGGCAACATTTTGTCTAACCAAAAAAGATCCGGTGAGTTTTCTTCGTTGGTATAAACGATTCTGTCCGTTAAGTAGGTGATTAAAGTGTCGCGCAAAATTGTTCCATCCCGATAAAGATTTGCCATTTCGACTTCCGTATTTGTATTTCGATAGCTCGCACCGTAGGCAAGTATCCGCTGAGTTAAATCCTTGCCAAATAAAGTGCTTAATTTGCGGGTACGCATTTTTAGAGCGCCGTTAGCGGCACTGAGTCCTTCGTAATTTACTGCGCCACCAAATACCCAACCTTCTTTTCCCTCGGCGGTACGCACCTTAATCCAAGGTTCGGTATACTTCACGCCTCTAATGGTAATCGTTTGGGAAGCAACGCTAATTTCGTTGAGGTCGGTCAGCATTGATCCTTTTTTCAGGTGATCAATTACGGCACCTGTTCCACTGCCTTTATCTCGTAGACGAAGTTTATCCACCTCCACGATGAGTCGTCCAACTTGGTTGACTGGATTGGGTTTTACGGGGCGAGCGTTCTCCGTTGTATCGGCTGCGGTTTGATCGGTACTAGTATCGGTATCGGTATTGTCCTGACAGGCTGAAAACAAAAAAAGGAGTAATAAGAGGTAGTAATTAAAGGTAATTTTAGGGATGAACATTAATCTTCGTTTTTGTTGTCAAAGGAATGGGTGTGGCGATCAAGTTATTTTACTGATGCTATCTAGTAAAACAGAGGTTGTTTTAAAAGAAGTTCTTTAAACTTTAAAATTAAAAAATCCATTTTGCCAAGAGACAAAATGGATTTTATTTTCTTTTTAATGGGGTAAATATTCAAATAGGAAATCGTGGGTTAGCCTAAGTAAGATTTAAGGTTATTTCGATTATAAGATTTGCGCAATCTACGGATTGCACGTTCTTTAATTTGTCGAACTCTTTCTCGGGTAAGACCGTATAATTCTCCAATTTCTTCTAGGGTTAGTGACTTGTAGCCATTCAACCCATAATAAGAAGATAATACTTCAACTTCTCTTGGCGATAAAATAGAAAGTCCTTGTTGTACTTCATCTTTTAAAGACTGTTCCATCAACGTTAAATCTGGGCTCATAGATTCGCCGCTAGAAACAACGTCCAACATGGTAGAATCTCCTTCGTCCCCACTCATTGGTGCATCGAAAGAAAGGTGTCGACCATTTCCTTTGAGCATATTCCGTACTTCTTTTGGAGTCATTGACAGAATTTCTGCTAATTCTTCGTGCGTAGGTTCCCGCTCAAACTCTTGTACGAAAGACAAGAAAGCTTCGTTTACTTTATTGTAAGAACCAACTTTGTTTAATGGTAATCTTACGATTCTAGAGTATTCTACGATAGCTTGTAAGATAGATTGGCGAATCCACCAAACAGCGTAAGAGATAAATTTAAACCCTTTGGTTTCGTCAAAACGCTTCGCAGCTTTCATGAGACCAACGTTACCTTCATTGATTAAATCACTTAAAGATAAACCTTGATTTTGATATTGCTTTGCTACGGATACGACGAAACGGAGATTAGATCTTGTTAATCTATCGAGTGCTTGAGTATCTCCTTCTCTAATCTTTTTTGCTAAAACGGCTTCGTCATCAGCGTTCAACATAGGTATTTTGCCGATGTCGTTTAGATATTTATCTAAGGACAAGCTTTCTCTAGCGGTAATTTTATTTGTAATCTTTAGTTGACGCATGCTGTAATCCTTTTAATCCGGTTATGATAATTCTGTTGTATATAATACGAAATCTTGAAAAAAAAGTTGCTCTTTTTATATAAAAACTTGACTTTTTAATAAAAAAAGTATATTCGTACATTTTATAATAAATACAAGTAGAATGGTTAAAAAGTTTCATCTAGGTCAAAAAAGATGCCCAAACAGAAGAAAAACTTCTATTTGGGCATGTTTTTAACAAAAAAAGGAAAAATACTTGTCTAATTTGAATTTCCTCAAGGAAGTTATTCAATCCTAGACTTGCATTTTAATTTTTACTAGGTCTTTCCATTAAGGCCTTTCTTGATAATCGGAGTTTACCCGTTTTAGGATCTACACCAATCAATTTTACTTTTACAGGATCTCCTTCTTTGAAGACATCTTCTACTCTTTCGATTCGAGTGTGTGAGATTTCAGAGATGTGCAACAAGCCACTTTTCCCCATAAAGTCAACGAAGACACCGTAAGGCATAATAGAAGCTACCTTTGCATCGTAGACATCGCCAACTTCTGGTTGGTGGGTAATTGCTTTGATTTTCGCTAAGGCAGCATCGATAGATGCTTTGTTAGAACTTGCGATATTTACGACTCCTTTATCTCCATCTTCTGTGATGTTGATAACGGTTTCCGTTTCTTTTTGTAATTCTTGGATGATACTTCCACCAGGTCCGATAACAGCTCCAATGAAGCTCTTATCAATTCTGATTTCCACAATCCGTGGTGCGTGTGGTTTGAAATCTTCTCTTGGTGCCTTGATCGTTTTATCCATTTCTTCGAGGATGTGGATTCGACCTTGTCGTGCTTGCTCCAATGCTTTTTCTAAGATTTCGTAAGGCAAACCATCTACCTTGATATCCATTTGGCAACCAGTAATTCCAGCAGTAGTACCCGTTACTTTAAAATCCATATCTCCTAAGGCATCTTCGTCTCCTAAGATATCAGAAAGAATGGCGTTACGTTTACCGTCAGAAATCATTCCCATTGCGATACCAGAAACGGGTGCTTTAATTTGTACACCTCCATCTAACAATGCTAAAGTACCTCCACAAACGGTAGCCATAGAAGAAGAACCATTAGATTCTAAAACATCAGAGACTAAACGAATAGTGTAAGGACTGTCTGCTGGCAATACTTGCTTGAGAGAACGTCCCGCCAAGTTTGCGTGTCCAACTTCTCTTCGACCAGGACCTCTCATTGGCTTTGTTTCACCAACGGAGTAGGCGGGGAAGTTATAATGTAAAATGAAATTTTCAAAATCGTGCTTCAATGCCGTATCGACCATCATTTGATCGAGTTTGGTACCGAGTGTCATTGATACTAAAGTTTGCGTTTCTCCACGATTGAAGATAGAAGAACCGTGTGTAGCAGGCAAGTAGTCGACTTCCGTCCAAATTGGGCGAACTTCATCTAGTTGACGACCATCTAATCGTACTTCTTCGCTCATCACCATTTCTCGGATGATTTCTTTTTGTGCTTTACCGAAGTAAGTTGATACAAAACCACCATTTTCGGCAACATATTCTTCGTCAAATTTTTCTGCGAAAGCTGTTTTCAATTCTTCCTTAACGGCTTTGAATTGACTTTTACGAGATTTTTTGTCTAAAGAAGACTTTGCTACTTCGTAGATTTTATCTTTTGCGAATTCCATCACGAATGCTTTAACTTCATCGTTTTCAGGAATTGCTTCTAATTCTCTTTTGGTTGTTGCTTTTTCTCCAACCAATTCGGCCAAATCCATTTGTGCTTGGCACTGTACTTTGATTGCTTCGTGCCCGATTTTGATCGCTTCGATCAAATCAGCTTCGCTACATTCTTTTGCTTCTCCTTCTACCATCATTACATTCTCGATGGTTGCTGCGACGATAACGTCAAGGTCTGCTTTTTCCAACATGGAACGATCAGGATTGACCATCATTTTTCCATCTACTCGCGCTACTCGTACTTCTGAGATTGGTCCGGCAAAAGGAATATCAGAAACAGATAATGCTGCCGAAGCGGCCAAAGCAGCTAAAGTATCGGGCATCGTTTCTTTATCCGAAGAAATTAAGTTGATGATCACTTGCGTATCATACAAATAACCATCGGGGAATAAAGGTCGGATGGCTCTATCTACCAAACGCGAGATGAGAATTTCGTAATCGTTAAGTCTTGTTTCTCTTCGGAAGAAGTTACCAGGAATACGACCTGCAGCAGCAAATTTTTCTTGATAGTCAACAGATAAAGGGAAAAAACTTTGTCCGTCTCTCATTTCGTGAGCAGAAACGACACTGGCGAAAAGCATTGTATCACCACATTTCACAACGACAGATCCATCTGCTTGCGTTGCTAATTTGCCTGTTTCAATTGTAATCTCTCTACCGTCGGGTAGCTGGAATGACTTGCTAATAGGAATCTTTTGTCCCATATTAATATATATATTTTTGTGAAGAAGTAATTGTTCAAAATAATTAGTTGACAACGAATGGTCTACTTTTTTTAAAATCCTAGTACTGTACGGTAGCGATAATTCTACCGTTTACTTTTAACTGATTGCTAACTAAGAAAATAAAAAGTATTTTATGAATTGCTTTACCCCAAGCCTTTAGTGGAGATCAGCAATGTATAATAAACCATTAAGTTGAAGGGTGATGAGAATCCCCCAATAGCGTGTATCTTAAAATTTATGTATCAGCCGCACCTTTGCAGCTTTTTTAGTTGAAGTTTTTCTTTTCAACTTCGTTTGTGTAGTAAAGTCCCACGGTAGCATTTTTATATATCGTCAAATGCTGGTTGTCTTACTTGTAGAGCTTACTTTATGATCAACGCTACCCTTTATCAAGGTAATAATAGTTTAGATCTGAACTATAATGAAAGTATTTAGACAAAATTAAGTAACCATTTACGAATGCTGTCTTAATACTTAGTGCCTGTTTTACAGTTAAACAAAGCTTACTAATAGTAAAGAACGTAAGAATTGAAGGATGAATTTTATAAGATGACCGATTGTTCGGTTTTACAAAATCCATAAAACTAAAAAAGGAAAAGTGTCTTCTTAGATAATAGACACTTTTCCTTTTGAAATAATTATTTACGAAGACCTAATTTCTCGATTAAGGCACGATACTTTGTAATATCTTTTTTCGCTAGATATTTAAGTAGGCTTTTTCTTTTTCCTACAATTGTAAGTAAAGTACGCCGACAAGAATGATCTTTCTTGTTTCTTTGTAAATGATCAGAAAGCTCCTTTATTCTATAAGTGAATAATGCAATCTGTCCTTCTGTTGATCCAGAGTTTTTCTCTGAGCCGCCGAATTCTTTGAAGATTCCTTCGGTCTTTTCTTTTGTCAAATAAACTGCCATAATTGTATTTAATTTTTTACCAATAGTGATTACGTAAATCAGTTTTAGCGGTGCAAAGGTACAAATTTTAACCGTAATGTGAAAGATTATTTAACATTTAAATCTTGTTCCCAAGGTTCAGGAATCCATCTGGCAAGTCGAAAAGGAATAATTTGCATAAAAACAAAACACAAGTAATTGATTTTCAACAAATTGACCGTGTCCGTATTCTTCTTTCAAACGATTCTATTGCAAGGTAATTTACGGCGAGTTAGGCGATATCGTGGACCTCCGAGCAAAAATACGGGCGTATTCCTACTGACGGTTTAGCCATTTGGAATTAGAAAGAAAAAGCTACTTCCTTTTCCGGGGCTAGATTTAAGCCATATTTTGCCACCATGTAAGCGGATAATTTTATCACATAGCGCTAGACCGATACCAGTGCCTTCGTATTGTTTATCTAGGCGTTTAAAGATTTCAAAAATCTTTTCGTGGTAAGCGCGTTCAATTCCAATCCCATTGTCTTTGATCTCAAAAGTGACACCTTCTTTCTCTTTAGTTGTACGAATTTCGATCGTACAAGGTCCTGTTGCTTTTCTAAACTTAAAAGCATTGTGAATCAGGTTCTTAAAGACTAGCTCCATCTGTCCTTCATTGGCTATAATCATGGGCAACTTACCCACCTTTACGTCGATTTTATGCATGGCTTGTTGAGATTGCCAAGTTTTCAAAATCACAGTGACTAATTTTTGAGTGTTGACTTTTGTTTTTCTTAGCGTTGACTTTTCCAAACTTGTATACTTCAATAAGTCGCTCAACAGGGCGTGCATATGCAGAATATTACGCTCAATAAAGCCAATATATTCGTCGGATTCTATGTCTAATTTTCCTTTGCACTTGCGGCTCAATAGCTTAGCAAAACCATTGATATTGCGCAACGGTTCTTTGAGGTCATGCGCAACGATGTAAGCAAATTGTTCCAGCTCTTTGTTCTGCTGCATGATCTTGGTATTCTTACGTTCGAGTACAAAAATCTCCTGTTCTCTACTGTCGAGTACCTTGGCAAAATTATTATCAGATTTAGCAATATTGATTTGTGCTTCAATGGCTAAGATTTGCATACTACAGCGATAAGCTTCTTCGAAGTTTTCGGTGCTTTCAAAATATGCTCTCAACAAGTGTAAGCAATTTTTCTCTTCCTTAGTTAGTTGCTGATCTTTGGCTAGCTTGATGCCTTCCCGTTGGTAACGAACAAAAGCTTCGACCTTATTCTGTAATAAGCAAACTTCTCCGAGGGTAGCCAGAAATTGTGATTTTAAAGGATAAAAGCTATGCTGATTACAAAGTGTTAAGCCTTGCGATAAGTAGTCAAATGCTTTGTCCAAATCCTTTAATCGCAGGCAATTGGTGCCCGCAGAATGTAAAATAGCGGAATGTATAAAGGATAGTTTTTTGTTCGGCGAATCCTTAATGATTTTCAAGGCATGTTGAAGATGTGCGTTGGCAAACTGATAATCTTTTTTCTTCGTATAAATTTCCGCAATGTTATCTAGGATAAAGACGAAAGTAGAATTATCCTTACTTTTTTGAGCCATCGCCATTCCATTATCCAAGTAGGTCAAAGCTTCGTCTAACTTGCCTTGCATTTTAAAAACGCTTCCTAAATTATTATACAAGCGAGGTAAAAATGCTTCCACGTTGTAGCTCAATGCTTTCAAAAAATAACTCAGGGCAACTTCCTGCAGATCTTTATCGTGATAAACGATTCCGAGGTAATTATAAATAGCTGTAACACGATGAAAATCGTGTGGAAAATATAATAAGACGAGTTCAAGCCCTATGGATAGGCTTTTAATCCCTTCGTAAAAATCACCTTGTAAGGTATGTGCATGACCTTTAGCCGTATGTAAGTCAATGATCGTTTTTTGATCACCAACTTTATTCGCCAAACTCAAGCCCTTATCTGCGTATAAAATTGCTTTGGGAGGATTATCTTTCTCATTTTTCCGTGCCTGTGCTACGCACAAATCTAGTTCCTCTTTCAGAATAGATGAATCAATACTGTGTTCACCACTTATATCCCTGTTATTTTGCACAATTTTCTCTTTAGTTGAAGGAATATGATCCGCTCTCTTAAACGTTCATTTTGTTGATCAAACATTGGCTATTTGATGTCAACTCTTTTATGGCTTTGTACGCTTGATGGTTTTTAATTTTGCTGAAGTTGTTTATTAAAGAACTTCTACTTTAAAGCTTACAAATAAGCCTGGTTCTCAAGATAGTTTTTAGCTAACTTCGTAGTTTAGCATACGGCGACAAAGCAAAAAAGTTGTTAAAACCAATAATAAAATGTGACGAGGTAAATGTAAAATGGAACGCTTTATTTTCTTTCTTGCCAACAAAAGAAGTGAGTTCCTATACGGAATAAGCTGTTGTTGCTTTTTTTAACAAACGGGCCTTGCTCTCTTCATTTATTTTTATAAACTTGCAATAGCGTATATTTAAGGGCAGGTAAGTGCTCAAGCGCAGGAGTCTGATTATTTATTAGATTTTATTCTAAAAGATTTAATTTGGCTAAAACCATCTTAGAATAAAGCCTATTCACAACTCAAGTATCAATCAAATGTCTAAAAATCCAAGAGTACTAAGTGTTGCTAATAGTAAAGGAGGCGTTGGTAAATCTGTAGTCACCATTTTACTCGCCGTAGCACTGGCAAAAGAAAAGAACAAACGTGTTTTGATTATTGATTGTGATAATCAAGGTAGTATCATGGACCTTTACGAAACGGAAAAAGACCGTTGGCAAGAAGAACCGGCCATTGAAGTTGAGGAACTCACTCCCCGACGCGTTCAATCTTTCTTGAAACGATTCGGAGAAGATTATGATTACATTTTTATTGATGTTCCTCGCATGACGGATGCCAAGAAAGATAATGCGACGGTGATGCTCTTGTATAATTGCGATGCGATCCTAGTCCCCATTGTAGGAAATCAAGTTGATGTACTTTCAAGCTATGACTTTTTAGATATTTTGAAAGAAGCCAAAGCAGATAAGGCCGAAATGGATTTAAGTTTAGATTATTATGGCTTTATCAATCGGCGGAATCAACGAAAGTCAAATGAAGAAGCAGAGCAAAGTATGAAGACAAAAGGGATGAAGATGTTCAAACATTCTTTGTCGGATTTAAAGATATTTACCAATCCGTCACTTTATGCCTCCATTTTAGAATCCGCAGAAGGCAAACGCCGATTCGAAGATTTTTACAAAGAATTTAAAAGAAAATTTAAACTGAAATAAAAGCTTGTATTCGCTTTTTCTCCCATTCTTATTAAAATATTTATAAAATCGGTTCTGAATTTAGCGTTCAGAACCGATTTTTTGTGGTAAAACACCTTCCGCTTTTGCATAACATCATCCTTTTCTTAGCTACTCGTTGCCAACAAACTATACATATAAACGATATGTTTAACCTGTCACAATAGTTACATTAAACTAATCTTTTATTTGAGAACTTATTAGTTTTTTCACATTAACAAAGAACAACAACAAAAATATTTGTGCGACTTAAAAGTAAGTCAAGAAGCTCGGTTCAACAATTTGCGAAATCAATCCAAGCAGGGTTATCAAATTGGTTTTCTGTGAACTACTTGTGCTTCAATCATTTTTTGAATATGTAAATATTAAGACTACCCAAATAGTCTCTAATCTTTTCTATTATAATTCGTTTTTTTCATGAGAGAAAGGCTCTTGGCATCCAAGGGCCTTTACTTTTTTACTTTTAGAGAATTAGAAAGTACATATTAGCAAATCCAATAATTATCTATAACGGGTGAATTAGCCAATAACGTTTTAAAATTCACCTTAATTATGCTAGAAACGCCTGAACAGTTCCCAAAACCCTGTTCAGGGTTTTCTATTTTTAGCGCTAAGTCTTGTTTATTTACCAGTCCATTTTTCCTCAAAAGCATAAAATCATTTAAACAAAAAACGCTATTGCTCCGTTTTACTTCAAAATTTAAAACAACTTCATTATATTTGCCCTTAGTACACGAGGTTATGTAAAAACTTCTACCAGACCTTGCGCAGTATTTTTTGTGCTGTTGCTCCGTCTTATTTCGAATTCAATCAACTTTATAAAAAAGTACTGAAAAATGCAAACTAATTTAGATAGACTTAGCGAGGAAGAAAAGCAAGAATTGTACGATGCAATTCCCTTAATTACCATCTTAATCGCCGGTGCGGATGGCAATATCGACGAAGAAGAATTGGAATGGTCCAAAAAGTTAACCCACATTCGATCGTATTCTACGGGAGAGCAATTGCAAGTTTTTTACAGCAAAATCGAAGCAGATTTGCAAGATAAGTTGAAGCGATGGCAAGATGCTTTACCCAAAGACGTCAAAGAAAGACAAGCTTCGATTAGTGCACGATTATCGCAATTGAATCCGATCTTAGCTAAGATGGACGTAGAAGCGGGTGCTGTTTTCTATCAACACCTAACAAGTTTTGCGAAGCACGTCGCTAAAGCATCTGGTGGATTTCTTGGTTTTGGAAGTATTAGTAAAGAGGAGGAAGAATTAATCAATTTGCCAATGGTTACCCCTATCGTTATTGAAGAGGACGAAGCTTAAGTCGAGTCGCAATAGCTATAATTACCTTATTAAGTTTTAATCCCGAATTGATCATTGGTCAATTCGGGATTATTGTTTTTACGAAAAAAACTGTACCTCAAAAAAGTGATTCGTGCGGCTAATACCGCAATACTCTCCGAATTCCCATCACGAGCATTAATACGACGAGTAATACAAAGGTGACAATCAGGTAGCCATCTTTTACCTCGTTTAAACTATAGTCTAATTTAAACGCTAAAAATCCTATAAAACCGAACAGCAATACTGCTCCCATAATTTGTTTAAATAAAGCCATTTCTAATTCGTTTACCTACTCGTAGCATTACAGCACCATAAATCCTCACCTGCTACTAATATCCCTTTATTACCAAACACAATGCCGCTTCGACAGTTTAAGTAGTTTGCAGAATTATTTTACTTATTAACTTGCACCATCTCTCGAGCAGCCGCTTCGTGACTCAAAGCCTTCCTAAGCAATCGTTTAGGGCGGTTTTCGTGCCTCGATGCTACTCAAAATCTAGCACAATTTAATGGTGACACAATTTTGTCTTGGCAATTAAAAATCAAAGTTAAGCGCTTCCTTGTAAAAAGGATGTCCTTCCCACTACAATTCTATCCTTTTGGGTAGGGAAATCGCAGCGCCATTTGCCGAACTTGTAGCGAGCTTGGAAATAGTCTGTTTGATTGGAAATCAAATAATTTAGTTGTAGCTTTAGAAGCAAGGATAATTGAATGACCTTTTCCAACATCATTTTATGTGTTAAGCTGGCAGAATTTATGTTACCTTATATTAAATCTTCCAACGCACGTAGGATAACTTATGCTAAGATTAGGCATTCAATATCAGATTCTTTGAACAAGGCGGTCTTTTTCGACTAGCCCTTGATCAAAGGAAAATCAAAAGAAAACAAAATGGTTTCCGCTCAGTTACCCAAAATAGTACGCTTGCTGCTCGCAAGTGTATGCTGCATCTTTTGCTATACGCAAAGCTTTGCACAAGAGGAAGATGCCTTTGCAAAAGCCAATGCCGCTTTAAAAGCTAAAAATTACCAAGAAGCCGAACGACTTTTTGACCAAGCGATAGCGGAATTCCAAGACGCATGAGATGTTGAAAAAAACCTTACTGCGGTCTTTAATCGCTCTAAAGCCATCATGCATCAATACAAGGTAGAAAAAGCCTTAGCCTCTTACAACCTTGCCGAAGGACTCTCCAAAAAATGCAAAGATCCTAATCATTACGCCAACGTTTTAACGGCAAAAGGTATGATCTACCAATTTAAAAATATGCCGGATAGCGTGCTTAATGTTGGTCATAAAATTATCCG
>JBGCFY010000151.1:0-25238 GCA_045110315.1 Saprospiraceae bacterium | reverse complement strand
TAGTTGTAAGCGCTTGGTTTTCAAGATGAAGCTCCATTTTTTTTTCGTAGCCATAGCTACGGGGAAAAAAATTAGCTGAAATATTGGAAATCAATGGCTTGCAAATAAATCATCTATCTATTTTAAAACAACTTCAATCTTAAAATACCTATTTTAAACAGTTTCGATAGCTTTAAACTGAAAAAAGCATTTTTTACAAAGGTATTCTAAGGCATTTTATGCAAAAAAATGATTCATTCGTTAAAATCTAGTTAAAGCTGACGCCGGATCGGCTACCGCCTGCAACTTAGCTCACTGAATTAGCGTAAGTTATAAGGAAACCATAAAATACAACCTTAAACATAATGTACAACAAGCACCTCAAAATACTTTTTCTTAGCTTCCTTTTTCTGGTGATGGGCACGAGCACTATCTTTGCCCAAAAAGAAAGTTTCAAAAAAGCAGATAAACTCTATAAACAAAGAGAGTACGCAGCGGCGATTCCAGTATATGAGGCTGCACTCGCCAATAAAGACAAGGCTTCTGCTAAGTTCAAGTTAGCTTATTGCTACCGAATGCTCAACCAAATGCAGAAGGCAGAAGGTCTTTATGCTTCCCTTATCGGAGAAAAAAGGATTAAAGCAATCACGTACTTTTATTACGGAGAAGCTTTGATGAGTAATGGTAAATACGACGAAGCTAAGGTTTGGTTTAAAGAATTTGATCGACTCAAACCAGGCGATGGGAGAGGAGCACGCATGGCAAAAGCTTGTGACGAAGTACGGTATATTCAACCTTATTTTAACGATATCAAAATTACCAGTTTCAATCAGAATTCTCCAGTAGACGATACGGCACCCGTTTTTTTTAACAATGGAATTATTTTCTCTTCCGATCGGAAGGCTGGAATAGGATTTTTAAAACAGAAGTCACGCTGGACAGGGAGAGAATACATCAAACTCTACTTTAGTGAGCAATTAGCAGATGGTAGTTTTGCAAAACCCAAGTCTTACTCTAGAAAGTTGAACGCACTTAACAAAAATACGAGCTGCATTAGTATTACCGCAGATAGCACCACCGCTTTTTTTACTAGAAATAGTATGCTTGCGAGTAGAGGTAATGTCTACAATATGCAATTGTATCAAGCAAGTTCTACCACCGGAAAACGCTGGAGAAACGTCGAATTATTACCCTTTAGTAACAACGAATTGAATTATATGCATCCTGCGGTTTCTCCTGATGGACAATCGCTTTATTTTGTCTCGGATAGTAAAAAAGGAAATGGAGGGACTGACATTTATGTATCGAAACGAACCAAAAAGGGTTGGAGTAATCCACAAAATCTTGGGCCTACGATTAATACGGTAGCGAACGAAGGTTTCCCGTTTTTGCACGAAGATGGTCGTTTATTTTTTTGTTCAAAAGGGCATACGGGATACGGTGGATTTGATATTTTCTTTTCGGAGCAAGATGAAGCGGGGAATTGGTCTACGCCCGTTAATTTGGGACGCCCGATCAACAGCTCTTTCGATGATATTACGATCTTCCTTAAAAAAGGTGGGCAAACGGGGCTTTTTACTTCTTCCCGAGAAGGAGGCGACGATGATATTTTTCTATTTGAAATCTTACCCGCTGGAGCAGGTATTGTTTTAGAAACAGATAGTTTATCAGAGGAGACAGAAAACTTAGCAGACTTAGAAACAACAACGGATAGCACGACGACAACTGTTGCTTCCACCACAAACGGAATCTCGGAGCTTCCTTCGCCGGAAAGTGAGACCATGGAAACGGTTGTGACCGAGGAACTCCCGAGTAAAATTGCCACAGAAAAAGCAGAAAAGGTATTAAGTCCAATAGAGACTGGTTCGCCTGAAATTGAAGTAGCAAGTGAAGCAAGCGTTACAGAAAAATTAGAAACTGAAGAAGAGACTGCTTCTCAAGAAATGCTAAAGGAAGAAACGACGCAACGCTTAACTTCGGTAATCGTTGCAGATACACTTTTTGAAGTAGCTTCCGCCGTGGAGGAGGAACGATTTATCGTAGAATCAACAGAATCAACAGAATCAACAGAATCAACAGAATCAACAGAATCAATGACAG
Organism: Saprospiraceae bacterium; assembly: GCA_045110315.1. Lineage (GTDB taxonomy): Bacteria > Bacteroidota > Bacteroidia > Chitinophagales > Saprospiraceae > CALFBG01. Next base: position 23,159 of record JBGCFY010000151.1, on the reverse strand, counting down.
AGGAAAAAATTTCCGAAGTAACTACTCCGTTGCTTAAAGAATCGAAACAATTAATTACAATCAATATTGATACGACAGCGCAGGAAAAAGAAATGAATATGCAGAAAGAGGTAGCAGTTGCTACGACAGAAGCTGTTGTTCCTCCGTCTACGGAAGCGGAAGCCGTCGGTGAGCATAATCTCTACGAAGCATGGTTTCAGCTCATTGCTGAGCAACCAATAATGGAAGCTAATACGATACAAATTCAGGGGGTTAAGTTTCCGGCGGGTGTTTACAAAGTTGCTCCTAGTTTTAGCAAGAATCTCGATACTTTGGTGGCATTTTTGCAACGTCATCCCAGTTTGGAAGTAGAAATCTGTGGACACACTTGGAGTTTAGGAAATGATCAAAAGAATTGGGAACTTTCTAAAAAACGAGCTCGGTCAATTGTTGCCTATTTAATGCGTCACGGTGTGCATAATAAGCGTTTGAGTTTCAAGGCTTTTGGTGAAACACTTTTGGTGAATGATTGTAGCAACGGTGTAAAGTGTTCGGAAGCGGACCACTTGCAGAATGAACGTCTAGAAATGAAAGTGATTCGTTTTTAGGGGATAATAATCTTTAAAGCTTTTGGTAAAATATGGTATTGTACGGGTGTTGTTCCTAAAAACTCACCGTCTACTTCCAGCTCAGCTTCTTGGTTGCCTAGTGCTTCGACGCTAATTTTTTTGCTTTGATAAGTTTCAACTTTTGGGTGTTGATCAATGGTTCCCGTGTAAAAGCGTGGTGTATTGAGCAATACGGATAATTTTGATAATTTTCCCGCAATTGTTAAGGCAAGTAAACCGTCATCCGCAATGGCGTGCGGCACAAATTGCATTCCCCCGCCAGAGTATTTACAAATTCCAACGTTAATTGTATAGCAATATCCTTCGTATACTCCTTCGTCAAAAGTAATTCGTAAAGGCTGTAATTTATAGCGGAATAAGCAACGAAAAACGAGTGATAAGTAAACCAATTGATTGGTGACGGGCTGCTTTTTTTCGGATAAGGTCTTGGCAATAAAACCATCGTATGCCATTCCTGCAACGTTGGTGAAATAACGTTGTTTTCGTTGTTGCCCCGCTTGATATTTGACCAAACCAATATCTTGTAAACTCGTTTTTCCTTTTTTTAAATAAGAAAACCACTGCGATAACTGAGTCGGAATTTTATAATGTTTCACCCAATCATTCCCCGTGCCAATGGGAAAGAGTGCATAAGTGATATCGGTACTTGGAACCAGATTTTGAGAAAGAATACCATTAACGACTTCGTTGTTGGTTCCGTCGCCGCCGATGGCTAAGATCTTACGATATTGTTGGGTAATAGCATTTGTAACTAAGTTTATCGCGTGTCCGCTACTTTCCGTAAAATGTATCACATAAGGAATGGTCGCGATTTGCAACTGTTCAGCAATTAAAGGCCACTTTTTCTTAGCGGCACCTTGCCCTGCGACTGGATTGAGAATGATGTACCAAGTGCTTTCCATGCCATAAAAATAAGATCATTTTTTGATATTTATTTTTGGAAGTTATTTTGATACTTGCTTATTGGAAGGGAAGTTTAAATTTGAAGTTGAAAATGATAGGGTATTACCGATTGGTTGCAGGATATTTCGTTCGTATATAAGGGAAGCGTTTATGTTTTATCAATTAGCTTCAATATGGAAGATTCCTTTTAAAGATTGATTTATACTAGAAGTAAATAGAGGGAAAATACGAGCGGTAGTATCAGAAACAGTAAAGGGATTTTAGTCTGATCGGTCTGCTCTCTCATCACTTTTTTTTGGGCAGTTTTATCTTTGCCCATTTCGATTTGGGAGGAAGATTGTAGTTGAGTCTTTTTCTTCATAAGTTGAAATTAATTGATCTATATCTAAATGCGATAATACTGCTATCGCATGGCGAATTGCTAACTTCGCAATTAAGTAGCAAGGCAAATTAATTTTGCCTTGCTACTTACAAAAGTAGAAATAAGAAGGATGGTGAGTCGGACAATCTTTGTGTTGAAACGGTCTTTTTAGGCTAAAATGGATGTTTTGGTAGGAAAATACTAGGGTAAGAGCCAAACAACTTCTTAGTGAAGATAGGCAGAAGGTGTTTTTCCAAACCGTTTGGTAAAGTTTCGAGAAAAAGCGCCTGCATCCTGAAATCCGACAGCTCTAGCCGTCTGGGCAACTGTTTTAAACTTGTGTTGTTCCAACAAATGCCGTGCAGCTTGCAGCCGGGTTTCTTTTAAATATTTGGTGGGAGATAAGCCGGTCAATAATTTGACGCGGCGGCGCAATTGTCGCTCACTAATCGCCATGTCGAAGGCAAGTTGTGTAATAGAATATTTATTATTTTTGAATTCTTTTTGTAAATGTTCCGCTAAAGCTGCTAGCCAAATTTCGTCTTCGGTAGAAAAAACAGGTACGTCATGAGTGGTATCAACTTTTTGAACTTCTTCTGTGGTGGCGTATTCGATCTGAGCACTAAGGCGTTCTTGATAATTTTTTAAAATATTTTCTACTCGTGCTAAGAGTTCGTCTTCTTCAAAAGGTTTCAATAAATAATCATCAACACCAATTCTTAATGCTTTGATTTTATCAGAGGCGTCTGCTCTAGCGGTAAGCATGATCACGGGCAAATGACGAAATTCTTGTTGCGACTTTAAGCGTTGTAGGAGTTGAAAACCATCCATGACTGGCATCATGATGTCACTCAGGATTAAAGCGGGCAATGTGGTTTGATTTTCGTTAAGATAATTCAACGCTGATTGGCCATTTTCTTTGGTTACGACGAGGTAAAAAGGACTTAAGATTGAGGCTAAATAATCACTAAGAGAGTAGTTGTCTTCCACCACTAAAATGCAGGTTTTGGAATCTACGGTAGCAAGGGTTTTATCTTTTCTAGCCGCGGTTAGTTCCTCAAGTTCTGTTTGATTCTGATCTACGGCTAGCACTTCCTGTGTTATGGGAACACCCAAAACTTCTTTTCGGGGTAGGCTTACGCAAAAAGTACTTCCAAGGCCTAATTCACTTTTTACCCAAATTTCACCTTGCATCATCTTCACAAATTCCCTACTGAGTGCTAAGCCAATTCCCGTTCCACCTTCCGTCGGCGTATCGGCTTGTCTAGATTGATAAAAACGATTAAAGACGTGTGGCAAATCAGTAGGATGAATTCCGCGACCATTATCTTTTACGGTTAACAAAATAGCATTGCTTTTATCTTCGACTTCGATGATTACCTTACCGCCTCGGGTAGAAAATTTTAGCGCATTGGATAATAAATTATTGAGAACAACTTCCAACTTCTCTTTATCTAGTTCTAATTGTAAATCGTTTGCTGGGCGATAGATAAAGGAAAAGAAAATACCTTCTCGTTGTGCGTGAGATTCAAAAGCGGAAATGATTCTACGGAGGAGTGGAAATAATAAAACTGTTTTTTCTTGTAACTCTAGTTTGCCACTTTCCATTTTGGATAGGTTCAAAATGGAGGCGACTAGCTTCAATAGGTCTCTACCATTTTGTTGCGCTTTTTTTAAGTAGGTAAAGTCTTTTGCTTGTAAATTATTATTTTTTAAAACGGAACTTATTGGTCCTAGCATTAACGTTAGTGGCGTGCGCAACTCGTGGCTTACGTTGGCAAAAAAGCGCGATTTGGTTTTGTCTAATTCTTTCAAGGCGGCAGCTTGCTCTGCGATTTGAGCGGTTGCTTTTTTTATGGCTGCCTCTAGTACTTGCTGGCGGATTTTCAAGCGTCGAATTCGCCATTTATAAAAAAGGAAGATAGCGGCTACTAATAAAAGTGAAGCAAGGATCAAAAACCAAAGTTGTAAGTAAAAAGGTCGTAGCACCTTGACTTTGAGGGTTAATTCTTGGTTAGACCACTGCCCGTTATCCGTTTGACCTTTTATGCGTAGTGTATAATTTCCATAAGGGAGCTTACCGATTTGTAAGGTATTTTCTTTTTGATAATGCCAGTCACTGTCCACGCCTTCAATTTTCCACGCGTAGTTTATTTTAGCCATATTTTCATATGCTAATAAAGCAAAGGATAATCTAAAGTAGCGATCTTCGGGTTTGAATTCTATCGTATTTGTTGCTCTAAGTTCCCCTCCTTTATTCACCAATTTACCGCTCGTCCCATCAAAAACTTCAAAGCTACTGAGGTACATTTTTAGTTGTTCTGTGTCAGCTTGTTGCTGAAAATTCTTGGGATGGAACGCTGTAATTCCATTTAAGCCCCCAAAATAAATAGTACCATCTTCCGCTTGAAAAGCAGCGGTGCGATTAAACTCATGCTGTGTAATACCATCTTTTTCTAGATAAGCTTTTACCTGAAAATTCTCTTTATCGAATTGCATAATACCATAATCACTACTAAGCCAAAGCTTATGTTGGTCATCTTCAAAAATGGCATAAATTACATCGTTTGAAAGTCCATCAATGGTCGTGAATAAGCGCTTTGTATTTTGCTTTTTATCCCAACGAAGCAATCCTTCGTTAGTGCCGACCCAATAAATCCCCTCCAGGTCAATGTATAAATAGTGATAGTTTTGAGCAGGTAAAAAGTATTCGCCTTTTTCTTTGCTGCTGTAACTATGTAAAACAGTTTTGGTCTTGGGGTCAAACGTGGTAAGTCTATTGGTACTTGAAAGCCAAAGTAGGCCTTCCGGCGAAGGACAAATATGGGTCAATTCGTCTACGGTCATCCAAGCATTACCCGTTGGTAAAACTTGATAATAAGAGTCTCCTGGTTTCTTGTAAGCTAAACCTCGGTTCATGCCAATCCAAAGTTGATCTAGCGTATCTGTATAAAAAGACCAAATCATGCTAGGAAGTGAGTTTTCTGAGGAAAGTATTGCCCGTTGCGTCTTAAATCCAGCAGTAGAATATTTAACAATACTAGATTCATTTCCTACGTAAATTTCTCCTTTTTTCCCACGAGCAATGGGTTTTCCTTTATATTGCTGGTTTATGCTGGTGTCTAGTAAATTCCAATGATTTGGATTTTGGATGGGAATACTTACTAAACCACCAAATTCGAAATTGACATAAATCGTATCATTTGCGACTAAGATACCTCTAGCTGAGTTGTTAATGGGTTGGTCAGCGTCTCCGGTAAAAGAAAAATATTTTTTAAAGCGCCTTGGTTGTAAAGTGGCTACGCCCAAACCCCATTCACTAGCAAACCAAAAACGATGCTTACTGTCTTCTTGAATATCTAGGTTGAGCGATGAAAATGACTTGGGTAATTCTTTGAGGGGTAAGTTAAATAAGGTATCCGTTTGATCAATAGTCGTAACCGTCCATCCAGTTGCGGTACGATCCCAAATGAAAGATAAATAATACCTTACGCCTTTGGGAATAAGCAATTTAGTACTGAGCACTTGAACGTTTTGCTTTTCATCTATTTTACGGAAAACGCGTTGATTGCCTCTTCTTGTCTTGTAATAAATCGCATTTTGTATTTCGGTTATTCCAAGAATCGCATTTTCGTTGGGATGGTTATACTTTTGCAGGAGGTTTCCCGTATGGTCAATTTTATACAGCTTATGCTTGTCGGAAGGTGTTGTAACCCACAAGTTGTTTTTACTGTCAACCATTTTTAGTTTTAGAGAACTTGCCTGAATACTTCGAATCGGTTGCTTTACAAATCCTTCTTGTGCATCGTAAGTTATGATTTCATTAGGGGAAGACATCAAAAAACATAATCGTCCTTCGGTATCTTGGGGAATGATAGGCATTGTATTGTGCCATCCAATATTGTTGGATTGGCGAAAGATGGGAAAGTCTTCTCCAAAACGTTCCTCCACCGATAGGATAGCTTCACTTTGAGGATGTAAAAACACAAAACTGCGGAGGGTATTGTTCCACAACCATAACCATCCTTCTTGATCCTGCCCAATCGTAGTAATATTAAAAATAAGTCCCGTCGAATCAGCTTTGGTCCAAGATCGAAATTGGTGCCCATCAAAGCGTTGAATGCCTTTTTTACTACCCACCCAAATAACGCCGTCGTGGTCTTCAAAAATACTACGGATAGATCGGTGTAGGAGACCATCTTCGACGGTGTAGTTCTGTATGTTAATGGTATAGTCTTGGGCGGATAGTGTTGTGAATCCCCCAAAAATTAATACCAGAAAAGCTTGTCTTAGGAGGATACTAAGACGAGAATATTGAAGGAGAAAACAACAATTACCTAAGATGCCTTTCATATTATTTGGAAGAAAACTCAAATATGCTCAAAATAACGTCGAATTTGTTTTAAAATAGATCTTAATACCTACAGGTAACGCATTGCAATCCATTACTTCCCCTTATCTCTCGTCACCGCAGCTATGGCTGCATAAATTCTGAATAGAATTTACCGCTTGCGGATGGGATGCAAAAGAGCTTCGTCCTGACTTACAAGCCTTTACCTTCGGTTGCTAACATCATTTTAGAACAACTTCGTCATAAAAATAGAAGGAGCGCATCAAAGATAAACATTGACGTGTAAATTACAAGCTGATTTTAGCTTTCTATTACTAAGTAAAATGCTTGCGGGCTAATCGGTAGCGATAGGGTAATTGGGAATATTTAAACCTAAGATTAAATCTCTTTTTGCCGTCCAAAGACTTCCTGTTTTTTTTAAACGGAGTATGCCTGATCCGCCTCTGTTTGCTAATCCGTTTCGTCGAACCTCCGTGAGTAAAGGGTCTGCTTCAAAAATGTACCCGTCCAAGAAGTATGCGTTCTTTTTAGGTTCTTTTACGGTTAAATGAATGTGTGCTGCTTCTCTTCCGCTGGGATAAGCGGCTGGTTGGAAAGTATAAAAAGTGTAGCGTCCATCTTTGCCCGTTTTGATCCATCCTCGAAACTCACCGTGTCGCTTTGCCCAACCGGTTGCATTCGGTTGATGTTCGTAAAGACCATTTCGGTTGGTATGATAAACGTAAAGAATTACTCCTTCTGCGGGTGTGTGTCCATTTATTTGGTAAACGGTTCCTGTAATTTTTAATTTTGGCGTCGTGCTTTGAAATTGAGGCAAGGTATCGACGGCTCGGAGTGCTTTGTCTCCATATTCAAAAATAGCTTCGCAACCTTCGCAGGGACCGCCTACTATTTGGTTAGTTTCAAACTTAGGAATTGTTTTTTCTTCCGTGGATGTTTGACAAGCATTGAGAAATAAGATAAGACTTAAAAAGGATAGCCGCTTGATCATTAGATAACTTTTATAGCTAGGTTTAGATGATAAAACATTAAGGTCGCTTAGCTATCGACCGTTTCTCTTTCTTAGGTTTTAGAACAATTTTTTGCTAGGAAAAGGTAAGCAGTAACTAAGCCTGAAATTTGAAAGAAAAAAAAACTTAACGCAACAATTTCCTCCTTCGTCCAAAAAAACTTCTGCTCCATAGATTTTTCCAACGTTTAAGTTGATTTTAGCTTATCTTACCGATCTAAATAAAGCACAGATAATGTATGGATATTCTCAAACTAGATAAGGTACGTAAAACTTACGGCAAGCACGTAGCAGTTGATGATGTAAGTTTTGATATGCCGACGGGTTGTATTTTTGGAATGCTTGGTCCTAATGGTGCGGGCAAAACTTCTTTGATTCGGATTATTACAACCATAACGCGTGCAGATTCGGGTGTGGTATATTTGAACGGTGAAAAATTGGGGAATAAGCATCCCGAACAAATTGGTTATATGCCGGAAGAACGCGGGTTGTACAAGAAAATGAAAGTCGGAGAGCACTTGATTTATCTGGCTCGACTCAAAGGTTTGTCTAATCAACTTGCTAAACAAGAAATTGGTCACTGGTTTGAGAAATTTGGGATCGAAGATTGGTGGTCAAAGAAAGTGGAAGAACTCTCGAAAGGAATGCAACAGAAAATTCAGTTCATTTCTACCATTATTCACAAACCAAAGTTGCTCATTTTAGATGAGCCTTTTTCTGGTCTCGACCCAATTAATACCAATCTCATCAAAGATGAAATTGATGAACTAAATAAAAAGGGAACCAGTATTATTTTCTCAACCCACCGGATGGAGCAAGTAGAAGAAATTTGTGAACACATCGTACTCATCAACGCGGGTAAAAATGTTTTGCAAGGTTCCGTAAAGTCCGTCAAAGATCAGTTTAAGAAAAACAAATTTAAGGTTCACTACGAAGGAACCTTGCCGGTGGAAGTTGCAGCGCATTTTACCATCACAGAACAAAGTAAAGATACGATTACGGTCCAACTTTCACCGGGCAATAATTCTAATGATTTTCTACAATATTTACTGCGACATGGTTTACACATCCACGCATTTAACGAAATATTGCCAACTTTAAACGAAATTTTTATTCGCCAAGTCGGTGCGAGTACCATCAGTTAAGTACGAAGACCTAATTCTACAACTCAAAATAAGTCGAACCTATATGGATAAATTGTGGCTCATCATTCAACGAGAATACTTGACTCGCGTTAAAAAACGCTCTTTTATTTTAGCAACGATTCTAACTCCTCTAGCAATTGTTCTTTTCATGGTGGTTGTTAGTTTTATCTTATCTTACGAAAGTGGAGAGGTCAAACACATTGCCGTGCTAGATCAAGCGAATATACTCAATAAAACAATTGGGAAAGACGAGAAAAATCTATACTTCCATATTCTCGATGAGAATCTAGATTCGTTGAAAGCTAATTTTTCTAAAGAAAAATATGCGGGAATATTGGTCATTCCACCGATTACGAATATCGACGCCTCTAAGCACAAAGTATACTATTATCGAGAAGATCCACTTGGTTTAGATGTTCAAGGAGGAGTGGTTGATCGAATCAAAAACAAATTGCGGGATTATAAAATCAAACAACTTGGTCTTGATGAAAAAAACCTTCGCAGCTTAAATTTTGATATCGAATTCAATCCCCAACCGATTACCAATACCAAAGAAGAAATTACTTCCATCACGACGATCGTCGCGGTCATGATCGGTGGAGCAATGGGAACAATTATGTATATTACTGTTTTTATTTACGGAATGATGGTAATGCGTAGTGTGATGGAGGAAAAGGTAAATCGGATTGTTGAGGTGATGATTTCGTCCGTCCGTCCCTTTCAATTGATGTTGGGGAAAATTATTGGCGTTGGTGCGGTGGGATTGACCCAAGTAGCGATCTGGGGTTTATTGATTCCTTTGATTTATTTGATTGTAGGTTTATTTTTTGGAATGAATATGGAAGCTGCTCCCATGGATATGGAAATGGCTAACACGGCAATTGATCCCGAAGAGTTAGAAGGTATGGTTGTCTTAGCGATGCAAGAATTAAGTCGACAAAATTGGTTGATGATTATCCCGCTATTTGTCTTGTATTTTCTTGGTGGGTACTTTTTGTACGCTTCTCTTTTTGCAGCAGTTGGTTCTGCGATGGGGGATGATTTAGGAGAAGGTCAGGCCTTAACGATTCCGATTACCATTCCGGTTTTAATTTCGTTTTATATTATGATGGTAGCTGTGCGCTCGCCGCATAGTAGCCTTGCCGTTTGGTCGTCAATCTTTCCGTTGTTTTCTCCAATTGTAATGCCTGCGCGCCTCGCTTTTAGTCCACCATGGTGGCAAATTGGTTTATCAATTGTCCTATTATTAGGAACGGCAATTTTTATGGTTTGGCTATCCGCCAGAATTTATCGCGTTGGAATTTTAATGTACGGAAAGAAAGTTACGTTCAAAGAAATTGGTAAGTGGATGTTCTCGCGGGGATAATCAAGCTAATCGTCACCCTAAAAAAATGCAGCCACTCAGAAGAATGGCTGCATTTTTTATTGTAAAAAAAACACTTAAGTTGTACGGTACAAATTTATACGTCAAAACTAATTTCTACTTCTTCGGTCGTAGGATGCGCTTGACAAGTTAGAATATATCCTTCCTTAACTTCATCATCGTCCAAGGCGTAACAGACTTCCATTTCCACCTTACCTTTCGTTACTTTTGCCATACAAGTAGAGCAGGAACCTGAAGTACAAGAATAAGGCGGTTCTGCTTTGGCATCTAATAAAGCATCAAGGATTGTTTTGCTTTTTGCGACAGAAACAGTAATCGTTTCTCCATCCAAGAAAACTTTTACCTGTGCTTCTCCAACCGTCTTTTTAGCAACGCTGGGATCAATATCGGCTGCGTTACTCGTAAAGTGTTCTGCGTGAATGTGTTTCGTATCAATTGCCTGTCCTTGAAGGAATTCTTCTACACTATGAATCATGGCGCCCGGTCCACAAATGAAGTATTCTACCTCTTTGTGACGCGCCGGATGTTGTTGGAAGAAGCTTTGAATGTGCTCCGCATCAATTCGACCCGTTTTTCCTTTCCAGCTAGGTTTGGATTTTTTGAAAAAACTACTCAGCCCACTTCCTTTTTCTTTTTTCGGTTGGCTCAAAATGTACTCCAAGGCTAACTGTCCACTATATTTTTGTTCCAAGGCATCCAATTGTGATTTGAAAATAATGCCTTCCTCTTCTCTATTTCCATAAAGCAAGAAAACACTACTTTGCGGCTCCGTTTCTAAGATCGTTTTGATAATAGACATCAAAGGCGTAATTCCACTACCGGCACCAAATAGGTAGTAGGTTTTTCGGTGCTCTTCTGATAATTTGGTATAAAAGCGACCTTCCGGTGGTAATACCGCAATCTCATCGCCTACTTTCACTTGGTCATGGATATAATTAGATACTAAGCCTTGATCAACGCGCTTAATACTGATAGCTAAACTTTCCTCTAAAGGACTGCTCGACATTGAGTAACTTCTGCGTTCTTCTTTGCCATTCAACTCAAATTTTACCGTCAGGTATTGTCCTTGTTGATATGCGAAAGTAGCCGCCAAATCTGCAGGAATAGTTAGCACCAAAGAAACGGTATCGGGCGTTTCTTGAATAATATTATTAACTTTTAAATTATAAAAGGATAAACTCATTATGATGAATAATTTTAAACGAACAAATTAACTACTACAAAGCAGTTCAAAGCATTGGCATCTCGCCGGTAGCAAAAATAAGAATACCATACTTATATAAGGAATCTGAAAGGATTTTGTTTGTAAAATTGAGCTTAAAGTTTAACGATGGAAAGAAGAGGTTGTAGGTTACTCTTGCCATAGCGTAGAATAAAGAACAATATATGTTGCTTTTAAAGTAACTTCCTACATAATTTTGTGATATAGATGGCAAAATAGCCGATTTTTCTTTAAATTGTAAGACCGGATGATCTTAAGATACTATTAAGCTCAAATCGGTCTATAATTTGTCAATTATAGTAAAGACGTTGTTTAAAAATGATACACAATAGTTACAGCTAAGTCATTGTTGATTCCGTGGAACTTTAGCCATTTTTATTCCCACAGCTGTGGCTATGAAAAGAAAAATGAGCTTCGTCCACAGCATCAAGCACTTAGCTTCACTTTCTGTGAACATTCTTACACAACTTAAACGATATCAGACCATTAACTTCTACTCTATGTTTAAAAAAGATACTAAATATTTAATCGCTTACCTTGCTCCACTGGCTGCTTTTGCAGGAATTTACTACGCAGGAATTTGGTCTTTAGGTGCGATGTACGTTGGGTTTGTCCTCATTCCCATTTTAGAAATTTTTGCTAAAGGAACCCAAGAAAATTTTTCTACTCCCGTCGAAGCTACGAAGAAAGAAGATCGCTTTTTTGATGTATTACTTTATTTAAATTTGCCAATTTTGTATGCTTTAATTGTCGCCTATTTACTTCGAATTGAAGCGGGTGGACTGAGTAGTTTCGAAATTCTAGGTATGACGCTTAGCGTAGGGTTAGTTGTTGGAACCGTAGGCATTAACGTCGCCCACGAATTGGGGCATCGTACGACTTGGTACGAGCAATTGATGGCAAAAAGTTTGTTGCTTTCAGCCTTATACATGCACTTTTTCATTGAGCATAATCGAGGACACCATAAAAATGTTGCTACAGAAAAGGATCCCGCCACTTCCCGTCAAGGAGAAGCGATTTACTTTTTCTGGATTCGCTCCGTTTTTGGAAGCTATTGGAGTGCTTGGAAATTAGAACACCGTCGCCTTACAAAAATGGGACGTAGCGCCTTGTCTTGGTCCAATGAAATGCTGCGTTTTCAGGCGATTCAGCTTTGCTATCTATTCGGGATGGGCTTAGTATTTGGTTGGGACAAAATTCCATATTTGATTGGAGTTGCGGTAACGGGATTCTTGCTTTTGGAATCGGTGAATTATATCGAACATTATGGCTTACGCCGGAAATTATTGGAAAATGGTCGCTATGAAACGGTAAAACCCCAACACTCTTGGAATTCCAATAAGGAATTTGGTCGTATCTTTTTATACGAACTGACTCGACATTCAGATCATCATTTTAAAGCAAGTAGAAAATATCAAGTCCTTCGTCATTTTGACGAAAGTCCACAATTGCCCTACGGTTATCCTACTTCAATGCTAATTGCTTTGATTCCGCCGTTATGGTTTAAGTTGATGGATAAAGAACTTCAAGGTCTTCAAGCAGCGTAAACTACCATTTGTTGATTTTAACGAAGTCCATGATCTGCTGAGAAGCTGTCCCACAAATTTTAAAAAAAATTCTGGTTAAAGAAATATAAGACTAGAGAGGAGCATAACAAAGGTAGTGCTCCTCTATTTTTTTTGTTAATATGACGACGATCGTTAAAATTAGTAATTGAATTAAAGCACGTATGTAAACAAAGTCTTATCTTTGAACGCTATGAAGCAGACCTTGTCTATAGTCGTACCAGCTTATAATGAAGAAAAAACAATTCATCTTATTTTAAATAAGATCAAAGCAGTACAATTAATTAATGATATTGAGAAAGAATTAATTTTGATCAACGATTGTTCGTCTGATCAAACGGAACAGGCTATTCTGAGTTATCAGGCGGCTAATCCCGATTTGAATATCCAGTATTTTAGCCACGAAAAAAATCAAGGAAAAGGTGCGGCATTGCATACGGGGATTAAACGAGCTACAGGAGATTATCTCATTATTCAAGATGCAGATTTGGAATATGACCCGAGAGAGTACAACATCTTACTACAGCCAATTTTAGACGGTTTTGCGGATGTCGTTTATGGTTCTCGCTTTCGAGGGGGAAAAGCACATCGAATTCTATTCTTTTGGCACTCTATTGGTAATAAATGGTTGACAGGTTTATCTAATATATTCACCAATTTAAATTTGACGGATATGGAAACTTGTTATAAGCTTTTTAAAACGGAAATTATCCAAGGCTTAGAGTTGAAAGAAAAGCGCTTTGGCTTCGAACCAGAAGTAACGGCCAAAATTAGTAGACTCGCTAATATTCGTATTTACGAATTGGGAATTTCTTACTACGGTCGATCTTATCAAGATGGAAAGAAGATTGGTTGGCGGGACGGATTTAGAGCAATTTACGCTATTTTAAAATATAACATTTTTAGTAAATGAGTAAAGATTTTGCTTTTAAAGAATTAGATGTAGAGGGAATGCAAACCTTGGAAGCTATTGCAGCGGCTTCTCAATTTAATGAGTGGATGTACAAAACTACCGCTAAAAATCTACAAGGGCGTATTTTGGAAATTGGTAGTGGTATCGGAAATATCTCGGCGTTCTACCTACGGGATAAACGCGCATTGCACCTTAGTGACATTCGTGATAATTATTGTGAATTTCTACAAGAGCAATTCGGAGCAGCGGAAAGTTTGGAAGGAATTGTCAATCTAGATTTAGTCGATCCTGACTTTGATCGTAAGTACGCCGCTCATTTCGAAAGTTTCGACGGTTTGTTTGCACTCAATGTGGTGGAACATATTGAAGACGATCAACTAGCCATTGCTAACGCCAAGAAGTTATTAAAAAAAGGTGGACGGATGGTGATTTTGGTGCCAGCTTTTCAAGCTTTATATAATCATTTTGATACCGCATTAGAACATTATCGTCGCTACAATAAAAAACGGCTTGCTCGCCTATTCGAAGTGAATGGTTTACAAATCGAACGGAAAGAATATTTCAATTTAGTAGGTATTGCCGGTTGGTTTTTTTCTGGGACAATTTTGAAGAAAAGAGTAATTCCTTCCGGACAAATGAAGTTGTATAATGCGCTCGTTCCGATTTTTAAAATTGTAGACCGCGTAGCATTCAAACAGTGGGGATTATCGGTCATCGTAGAAGGCACTAAAGTGTAACGAATTACATTGCTATGCTGACGCGGAAGATTAAAATGATACCGAATACAATTAACGCAATTCCAGAAAAACGTCGTACCCAAAGCACATACTTGGGTTTGAGCCAGTGCCGAATGACTTTAGCTAGATAGACTTTAGCCAAGTCGGTCGCGACAATCGTCAAAAATAAGCCCAAGAAAAACAATAGGGCATCTGAGGTTCCCAAGTCGCCTTTTACAATTACGGTACTCATAATACTCAACCAAAAGAAAACGGTAAAAGGGTTGATCGTATTAATCAGGAAGCCTTTGAGCAAAAGTGTAGGGTAGGAGGAATAGCGATAGGGTTCTTTTTTTTTCGCCGTCGATCCCGCTAAGACTGGCGGATCTGGAACTCGGCTAATTAAAGTGCCTACACCGAAAGCAATCAGTAAAACACCGCCAATTAGGCCAAGGTAAAACTTAAAACCGTCAACTTCAACCCAAGCCATCACGTAAGAAACACCCCAATAAACGGCAGCAATGTAAAGAAAATCGCTGATCCACACGCCAAGACCAATCGCTACACCCGCACGAAAGCCTTGCTCAATCCCCGCCTGAATGAGGGCAAAAAATATGGGACCGATTAAGAAACATAAAACCATTCCCCAGCCAAGACCATCAATAAAGGGACTCAATATTGTTATATTTTGAAATAACGCCAAATTGGCTTGTAGTTAATTTGTGACCCAGCGTCTGTCGTTGGTAGAAAAGAAATAGACTACAATACTTACTCAAAGTAGCGCACAATTGTAATTGAATAATTGTAAATAGGAATCCTTTACCAGCAAAATAGTAGCTTTCATTAAAAGACAATTCCTAAGCTTTTATGCTAACTCTCGGATAGAATTTCCCAAAAAACGTTCCCATTCTCGAAACTGCGACTCGCGCATGACCCGAGGGAATTTATTCTGTCCACCCATTTTTCCTTGGTGAGCTTGATAATTATAGAATTGTTTTGGTGGAATAACTTCCAATTGTAACTCTTTGAGAATACCTTCCCGTTCGAATTTATAGTCATCATTGAGTAATATCAACTCTTGATCTAGCAAACTGATAATCTGCTCCGTTGGTATCATGGTTTGACAACCGATGTACCATTTGTGTACAAAGTAATTATCAATTTTCAACCCACAAACAGTAAATTCAGGAATGGCAATGTTTAGTTTTTCTTCTACTTTTTGAATTGCTTGATTCATATTGTCAACCGAAAGATGTTCCGCACAAACATTTAAGAAGTGCTTCGTTCTTCCCGTAATGATGATTTCTCCTTTCTTTGTATCGGTAAAACGAACCGTGTCGCCAATCAAATAGCGCCAAGCTCCGGCACAAGTACTCATGAGTAAAGCGTAATCAACACCTTTTTCTACTTGATCGATGGTATAACCTTTAGGATTACCAATGATTTCGCCTTCCGACGTAAAGTTTTGCTCATTGAAAGGAACAAACTCATAGAAAATACCATTATTCAATACCATCGTCATTGATCTCGTATTGGGTCGATTTTGGAAAGCGATGAAACCTTCCGAAGCCAAATAAGTATCAAGGTAAATTAACGGCTCGCGGATTAATTTTTCGAAGCCTTTGCGGTAAGGGTCAAAAGCGACGCCACCGTGCACAAAAACTTTTAAATTGGGCCAGATATCGTGAATGGTATCCACTTTATGATAGTCAATAATTCTTTCTACCATTAATTGGGCCCAAGCCGGAATTCCTGTCAAAAATCCAACATCCCATTGCTTAGCGTGTTTTGCAATGGCGTCAATACGTTCTTCCCAAGCACTAATATTGGCAATGGCTCTTCCTGGACGATAGGTACTGCGCATCCAAAAAGGAAGCTGTCCAGTATTAATTCCACTCAAATCACCAAGAAAGTACCCATCTTGATATTTTAAATCAGTACAACCGCCCAACAAAAACATATTCTTGCTGTAAGTCTCCGGATTGAGTTCAAACTTTGGCAAAGAAAAAAAGATCTTCATGCCAACACGTCTGATCTCGTTGATCATTTCTTTGGAAACGGGAATTTGCTTGCTCGCCGAGCAAGAAGTACCTGAGCTCAACGCAAAGTACTTGATTTTACCCTTCCACGCAACGTCCGATTCATTGTTGCGGGCACGGTGCCACCATTCTCGGTTAATTTTTTCGTAATCAAATACAGGAACTTGCGATTGGAATTCTGAAATAAAATCACTAGTATTCAAGATATTTCGGAAACCGTAAGCATGACCAAAAGCAGTATTTTTTGCTTTATTGAGCAAACGAGAAAGACACTTTGTCTGTGCTTCGATGGGGCTAGCATTGGATTCTATCCGTTGCCCTATCTGAGATCCTGTTTTGATTAAATTACCAAGTAACGGCATATCTTATTATTTTTTAGTCATAAAGTTGTTTTATAAAGCCGAAAAATAACTTTCAGGACTTTTGTAACCGTTAATTGTTACGGTAAAACAACTCTAGCATATAAGGTTAGGTTTTCTTAGTGCACAGTTTTCTTCTTACTTCCCTAACAATTTTTCTAAAACACGATATAATTTAATAATTAGCGTAGTGTCTTCATTCAACATTTCATTTTAGACCACTTTCATCATCAGGCTCTAAAATAAGCTTAAGAAATTAGTTTTTTACAAAACTACAGGATTCTTCGCTAAGAAATTTTCTTTTTATCGACAAAACAGTCCCGAACATCGAATATTTTACCTAAAAAAATGTTAGAAGGATCAAATTAGGACTTGGTAGTTTTTTGAAGCTTCAACATTCTGCTTTTGTCGAAGATCAAATAACTAAGCGCAATATTCTCTATCTCTATCTCAGTTTTAAACAACTTCTAACTATAAATACTAGCGATTAACCTTCGCTGACCACCATGATTTCGAAATTCGCAGAGGTAAACGCCTTGCCAAGTTCCGAGATTTAAACGATGATTTGTGATCGGTATTGTAATCGAGCTGCCAACTAAAGCCGCTTTGATGTGTGCTGGCATATCATCTGGTCCTTCGTCGGTATGGGTTACAAAAACTTGATGCTCTGGCACAATGTCATTAAAATAAGATTCAAAATCAACCCGCACAGAAGGATCTGCGTTTTCATTGATACACAATCCTGCCGAAGTATGTTGGATAAATACGTTCAGTATGCCGGTAGCAGGCAATTCGGGGAGTTGATCCAATACTGCTGGTGTGATCAAATGATATCCTCTAGGGTAAGCGGGTAATTTGATGGAAACTTGTTGAACCATAAGCAAGAAAAAATATAACTTCTAAGCAAATGAAATAAATAAAAATCAAGCCTATTTGGCTTAATTGGCAAACTGTTTTTTGATCAATTTTGTAAGGTTAAACAAATTGACCGATGTAGTTTTAAGTGCTGTTGGGAGTGTTAGATATGAAATTCGGAGAGTAAAAATACGATTTTCTATTGGATTTAGGATACTATTGATCATCATTTTGCCCACTAGGAGTTTTGTAGATAAGTATCAGGAGAGGGAATATCATTTTAAATCAACTTCTTAAAGAATAAAGTTGATTGAGATCGTTTTCAAATAACTTCAAGCACTAAATTGGATTAAAAAAAGGGAGAATGGTACTTGTTTTATTTTTCTAGATTAGAAATAACATTTGCTACCAATAATTATCCCGAGCTTTCAATGGAGAAAACTCGGGATAAATAGACGTACTTCATCGAAGCACTTATCTGTTATTACGTTATCATTTATCTTGAATAGGGAGGACAACGAATGTCGCCAAAGTAGTACACCAAGCCAATGCCCATCATAACGTAAGAATCGTTATTGTTGCTATTTCCTCGCTGCCTGCCTACTTGTCCGATCTGTGTATCGTTGACGCCATCAATTGTAATGGAGCGATCAGAAAGTGCTACGGCGTCCGCGCCTCGAAAAGCATCCAAGTCATCTTTATCAGCGTAAGTACCACTAACATCATCTAAATAGTCTGAAAATAACCGACGACCACTGATTTCTACGTTAATACTCCATTCGTAGCTGAGATCGATTTTAAAACCACCACCGTAAGCTAAAGCACCTTGGATGGAATAGTATTCTTCTCCTCTAAATTGACCTTCGGTGCCTAAGTCTCGTAAATTGACCAATGCTCCTTCATATTCCGTTTGTGGATTAAAATAAAAAGCAGATAAACCCGCAAAAAGGTAAGGCGTATAAAATTCATCTCGACTACCGTGTGTGTATGGCAAAAAATTGAACTCTAATTGAGCCGTGCCATCTACGACAATGGACTGAAAACTGAGGTTTCTAGCCCGCTCATAGATATTGTCCGAGTCGGCGTCATTAGCACTAATGGAACCATAATTAGCAGAAAACTTAAGGCAAATTCGATTGTTAAAATTATATCGACCAATCAAGCCTAAAGCCAAACCTGGTTTGCTCAAGTCAAGACTTGTATTTAAGTCACCAAAGTAATACGAGACACCGCCCCATCCACCAACTTCCCAACCTCTCTGTGCGTTGGAAACCAAGCAATAACTGCAAATGAGGGCTACAATAAGTAATCTTTTCACATTATAAAATTTAAAATAGAGCGTTCGTCCATTAAGCTAAAAGCAACTTCTTGATCATCTGGAAGTTCATCAATTTTAAGGAAACCTCCGTTTGAGACTGCAAAGTTAGTATAAAACGGTCAAACAAGCTAGTTTGGTATTTACTTTAAAGGAAGGAAGGTAGGATTACGAGAAAGAAAAGACAAGAAATAAGCCAAAAACGACTTTCATACAAAAGGTCGCTCATTTTCTGAACGACCTTTTGTATCAAGTGATGCCGTGAAATAGTTTTCTTACAATCCGGCACGTTTAGAAATTTCTAACATTCGATCAATGGAAGCTACTCCTTCTCGGATGACGCGTTCTGATAAAATGATCTCGGGTAATTCGTATTTCATGCATAAATATAGTTTCTCCATCGTATTCAAACGCATATATGGACATTCATTGCAGGCACAAGTATTATTGGGCGGAGCAGGAATGAACGTTTTATGCGGAGCATATTTTTTCATTTGGTGAATAATACCAGATTCTGTCGCTACGATGAAAGCCGTCGCTTCGTTTTCTTGGGTATACTTCAATAAGCCACTCGTCGAACCAATATAATCTGCCTTTTCCAAAATATGGGCTTCACATTCTGGGTGTGCAATGAATTTTGCCTCTGGATGTCGGTGCATTAACTTCGTGATTTTCTCATCAGAAAAAATCTCATGTACCATACAAGCACCATTCCATAAGACTAAATCTCTGCCCGTTTCTTTGATCAAGTAAGCACCCAAGTTACGGTCGGGAGCAAAGATGATTCCTTTATCCTTCGGGATGCTATTAATTACGTGTACGGCGTTACTCGAGGTACAACAAATGTCCGTCAAGGTTTTTAGTTCTGCGGTACAGTTGATATAACTCACGACAACATGATCAGGATATTTTTCTTTAAACTTCCGAAAGAGGTGTGGCGGACAAGAATCTGCTAGAGAGCAACCTGCCTTTAAATCGGGCAGTAACACTTTTTTCTCGGGAGAAAGCATTTTCGCCGTTTCTGCCATAAAGTGAACCCCCGCAAAAACGATCATATCCGCTTCTGTACTCGCCGCTTTTTGCGAAAGCCCCAAGCTATCCCCAATATAATCTGCCAAATCTTGGATTTCAGATTCTTGGTAATAATGCGCCAAGATAATTGCGTTCTTTTCCTTCTTTAGTTTTTCAATTTCTTCGTATAAATCTAAGCTAGGATCAATGTCCACATCGAGAAATCCATTCTTCGTTAGTTTCTCGGTCGCTACGGCAAGTTCATTAGACATGGTAAATTATTTTTAAATCAGTAGATATTTTTTTTAGGGACAAAACGAGGACAGTAGGTATATAAAGGCCTCTTTGTTTGTTTTTTAAACTAAGCTTCTTTTTTTAGACGTAAATTAAGGAAAAAGTTACAACAAATCAGTTTTAACATTGAAAATAACGGCAAGAAATTGAAGCTTTTTGCTTTTTACCGTTTCCGGTAGATTAAAAATAAAGCGGGGCGTTTGTGTAATTCCGGCAAACCACTCTTTTTCCATTGGGCAATCGTTTGGGTGCGGATGTATTCCGTTTCGAGCGTTAAATCGGCGGCGATGCAAAAGCGAGTATGATCGGATAAACTATTTAGCGCCGTTTCCATAAACTGGGTATTTCGATAAGGCGTTTCGATAAAAATTTGTGTTTGATCCAATTTGACAGATTGTTGTTCTATTTGTCGTAAAGCTTTCGCTAATTCTGGCTTTTTCGGTGATAAATACCCGTGGAAGCAAAATTGTTGTCCGTTCATCCCCGAAGCCATCAAGGCTAATAAAATAGAAGACGGACCAACTAAGGGAACGACTTCAATGGATTTTTGATGTGCCATTTCTACGATCAATGCCCCTGGATCGGCTACGCCTGGGCAACCGGCTTCGGAAAGTAGACCAATATTATTCCCGTTTTCTGCGGGCGCCAAAAAACTTTTCCACTCTGCGGGTGTCGTTCTTTTGTTTAATTCAAAAAAGCTTAAGCTATCAAAAGCTTTAACGGGTTGTGTCGTCTTAATGAATCGTCGAGCGGTTTTGGCTCTTTCTGCGATAAAAAAATCTAACTCGTGGATAATCTTTACGACGTACGGCGGAATACTATGTACGGCATTTTCGCCTAATGGCGTGGGGATGAGGTATAATTTTCCTTTTGTTGTCAAGTGCTTTTTTATTTTTAAACTTATTTTAAACCAACGCGAGCTTCTTTTGATCAACGAAGAAGCATTGGGGGAAGATAAAAAATCTTTTTGAATACTATTTCGTGGTGCCGCTGCAATTTTGGATTTGGCGCATGGCAGGAACGAAAAAGTAGATTCGTTGAGACTAAGTAAAATTAATTCACTTATCAACTTGCATCCTCTTTTGAGCAGTCTCTTCGTTACTCAATGCCTTCCTAAGCAAAGCCTTCGTGCCTCAATATTACTCAAAACCTAACACAACTTAATAGTAAAAACATTTTGTCTTAGTACTTAAGCGTAGATTAATTTACAATAGAAGCTCAATCAAACTGGATGTTTTCCGTATATTCGCGTTTCGAATCAACGATGTGTAATCATGAATGAAGGATATACGATTAAGTTAAACCAATTCGAAGGTCCCTTCGATCTGCTACTGTTTTTTATTGAACGGGATGAATTGGATATCCACGATATTCCGATCGCTAAAATTACCGACGATTTTTTAGCTTACGTACGAGATATGGAATCGCTAAATATTGATTTGGCGAGTGAATTTATTCTCGTAGCGGCTACGCTCATGCGTATTAAAGCGAAAATGTTGATTCCACGGAAACCGGTTGATGAGGAAGGTAATGAAATTGATCCTCGAGAAGAATTGGTACAACACCTCATGGAATACAAACGTTACAAAAGCGTTTTGGATGATATGCGAGTGCTAGAGGAAGATCGTTCCAATCGGCAGTACCGAGGGAATACTAGCGCTGAGTTGAAGCAATTGGCAACGAAAGCTTTGGTTGACGTAGAGCTAGAATCCTTGACCTTGTTCAAATTGATGAAAGCCTTCGAAGGGATCATTCGCCGCTTGGAAGATAAAAAACAACGCGCGGTACATCAAGTCTTCACTTATAATCATACGATTCAAGGACAACAAATTTTCATTTTGACGAAAGTCAGACGCGGTGAAAAAACAGACTTTGTCAGTATTTTTGGTGGTTGTCGAGATCGCATGCAAGCGATTATTACTTTTCTTGGGTTGTTGGAATTACTCAATATGCAAAAAATTCACGTGATCGAAAGGGAAGGTATTAATAACTTTTGGTTGACGATACACGAAGAAGAGGAGGAGGAAGGAGAAGCAGGCGAAGCACAGCAGGAAGAAGAGTAAGCATTTTCTTAAGTCCATCTTTATTTTTAAAAAATTATATCTCACTCAGCTTAATTTAAGCTGGCTAATATTGCTGTGCAGTAGTATTTTTAATATCATTTTAAAACAGCTTTTATTTATTGTTTTATGCGGTAAAAGTGTTCTCTCTAGAGCACTACGCTTATCTTTTTCTTCTTTAATCATACTGCCAACTCCCGCTCATCCTTCATTCTATTCACAGCGAACACAATTTATTTTTGTCACGTTTTTTATACTTATCTCTTCTATAAGTACAAGGCGATAAAAGATCTTTCCTCTTAGTATTTTCTAATTTTCTAATTTTCTAATTTTCTAATTTTCGTAAATCGTAAATCGTAAATCGTAAATCGTAAATCGTAAATCGTAAATCGTAAATCGTAAAATAGTCAACCCCGAAAACTTAGATTGATACTCTTGTAAGTACCAAAACAAAATGCAAGTTAATGAGTGACCTACATTTGTGTTGGGACTTAAATGCCCTCATCTGATATTTCTACAGATGGGTTTATAATTTATTTCGTTAACCTCGTTGAGCAAAAAACTCAGCTAAGAGGAATTTTAAGCAGGTAGCATCCACCAGTTGACTACAAGTGCAAGAGAAGCTTATGCCCTTATTGCTCAACGGTGAAAAATCGAGTACTTGTTTCAGATTTTTCTAAATTAAAACAATAAACAATGAATGACTTAAAAAAAATCTACAAAAAATTAGGCGAAAGCCAATGGGGCAAAAAACTATTATCACTACTTAGTTTATGTCTTTTTTTACAATTAGGAATTGCTCAAAATTCCGTTTTATTGAATGAAATATTACTAGAGCCACTGAATGAAACTACAAACTTAGAATTGATTGATTTGGAAGAAGGACCTGGGCTTGTTTTTAGAAATGAAGGACCTAGCGAAATGGCTTACGGTATTTTCGCTAACGTACCAGCAACACCACAAATAGAATTGAGTTTCGAAAATTTAGCAATTTCTGGAATGGGAGCTTGGACACTTGATTTGAATACACAAGGAGACGTTACACCAGG
>JBGCFY010000150.1:0-12992 GCA_045110315.1 Saprospiraceae bacterium | reverse complement strand
TTCTCCGCATCCCGTGAAGTATTTCCACGCAAGCGAAAACCAACATTATCAATCGTGTCTTTTTCTGTACCATTATCGTAGATAAATCGCGCGTGAAAATGATAGTTGCTGTAAATATTTTCTTCCGCCAAAATCCAAGCTAAGGAGTCCGCTGGTAACTCAAGGTCAATTCGAGGAATAAGATCATCCCGAAAGAGTTCTCCCGACGCCGGTAAACTAAGCTGTGCTGCAACGAACCCGCTGAGCATACTTAATAAAACCCCACAAAGAAATATTTTTTTTAGGATAAAATTCATCTAGATAGTTATTTTGAAATCAGCAGTGATCGGGACACTTATTTTTTCAAAGTAGACCACTTTACCGTTGCCCAAAAGAGCTTCTGACAAGTTAATAAAAAAGCGGAGGGAAAACAAGACTATTCTATTCCAGCAAGGCAACAATGTACTAAGTAATCGTTAAATCTTTAATGCTCGCCGTCGGTGCAATTTTCTGAACGGCTTGTATCCCATGATCATAGCCCGAACGATTATTGTATCCTTCACTGCGTGCAAGGATTTCTCCTGCTTCATCTTTTAAAATAAAATAACGCTGACCATTTTTAGCCATTGCTTCTTCGAAATTTTCTAGCTGAGCAACTTGCTGTAAAATACTTTGAATGCCATTCGCGGCGGAAGACTTATCCGAATAGCTTTCACTCTGTAAAAGAATCGCTCCATTTTTAGCGCTCAAGCGAAAATAGTATTGTTGATTGTTTTTACTTTGGAATAATTCAAAAGCCATAGGTCGAAGACAACATTATTTTGAGTATTAGATCAGTTATTTCTTTTTCGCTTCGTTCCACAAATCGTCCATTTCTTCCAACGACATATCATTTAGATCTTTCCCCGCATTGGCTTCAATATATTCGAAACGTTTTTTAAATTTTCGGTTGATTCGTTCTAAAGCCGTCTCCGGATCGATACCTTGAAAACGAGCATAATTAACTAACGAAAAAAGCACATCTCCAAACTCTTCTTCCTTCCGTTCGTCCGATAATCCTTGGTCAATTGTTTCCTTAAACTCTTCCATTTCCTCCTGCACTTTTTCCCAAACTTGCTCTTTATTTTCCCACTCAAAGCCTACTTGTTTCGTCTTTTCTTGCATCCGATAAGCTTTAACCATCGCAGGTAAAGATTTGGGCACACCTTCTAATACCGACTTTTTTCCTTCTTGCAGTTTCAGTTGCTCCCAGTTCTTTTTTACGTCTTCTTCATTTTCTACTTTTACATCTCCGTAAATGTGCGGATGCCGTTTTATGAGTTTTTCACAAACCGTATTGAGCGCGTCCGCAATATCAAAAACTTGCAACTCCTCCCCTATTTTGGAATAAAAAACCATGTGCAAAAGTAAGTCTCCTACTTCTTCTTTAATTCCTTCGACGTCTGCATCAAGGATTGCATCTCCGAGTTCATAGGTTTCTTCTACGGTGAGGGTACGCAAAGATTCAAACGTTTGTTTGCGATCCCACGGACATTGTTCCCGTAATTCGTCCATGATGACGAGTAATCTTTCGAAGGCTTTCAACTTTCTTTCCATGATGATTAATTAATCGGCGTTATTCGTGATTTTATCCGAAGCTTTGAATTTTTACTTCGCTTTTTGTATAATTTTCTCTTAACTTTGTGCTGTTTTAACGAAAAAAGCTGCCAATTGGCTTTTCCTTCGCTCAAAACCAGTTTAAAGATAAACCTTATTCTGCAAAGTTTTGTTTTAATTGAGAATAAGCTAAAATAATAGAAACATGGAATTCTTATATATTTTCGCGATTATCTTCGCAACTTTTGGTATTTCTTTCATGCTCATCAATATCCGCCATATTGTTACGGGCAACGAATTTAGAGGTACTTGTGCCACAAATAATCCAATGTTAAAAAACAAAATTGGAGATTGTACCGTTTGTGGTAAGAAGCCAGAAGAAGATTGTAAAATGCCAGAGGTAAAGGGAGCATAAAGTCCCGGCGAAATAGAGCGAGTAAACTAGTCTACTCGCCATAAGGTCGAAAATCCGTAGCCAAAGGAAAGACATACTAAGGCAGATGCTAATCCTACGATCGGTTCGTACCAGCTTGCTTCCAGCACAAATGGTGTCAATAAACTGATAAATAAAAAGCCCGCAATTGGCGTAGCGTAGCGATTTGGACCTTCCTTTTTGTGATCTTGTCGAAGTAAATAAATCAATAAGACATAAGCATAGCGCAAAAAACCAATCGCTAGAATCCACGCCCCAAAGTAGTGGTTTAAGTACAAGATAGTTGACATTGTACAAACAAAAAATGCATCACTTTCCATATCCAAATAAGCACCAAAATCACTCTCCGTCTGAAAATGACGCGCCAACCATCCATCTACCCCATCCGCTAACATCGCCACCAAGGCAATCCAAAAGATAACCATCGGTTCCCAACTAGCAAAATGCCACGCCAAAATTAAAATCAAAACCAACCGTAAAAAAGTTAGCCAAAAAGCAAAACCGCCAAATGGTCGCTGCTGCTTCATCCACGTCCAATGCAAAGCGATAAAGTAAGCAAAAGAAATTACGGCCACTCCTACCGATAATTGCAAGCCTATTCCTAAGCAAATCCCCAACGAACTCAATGCAAGCACAAGGGCGTGATAGTAATTCCAAGTTTTTATTTTTTCCATACGATTACTGGTTCTAGTGGATTAAACCGTAGCGGTGAAACTGCTTTTAAAACTCATAGCCACGAGGCAAAAAAGGAGGTAAATTTAGCGTATCGACACCGTTCGCTTTCACCATCGCATTGAGAAATAAAGAATGAAAAGTTTGATGTGTCATCGGCTTTGCCGTCGAATCAATTAACAAGCCTGGCTCAAAACCGTGTTGCAAAAATTGCTGCAAGAAAACACTATCTTGAGTAATCACGTGAAAAGGCGTTTCAAATCCATCGGCACGCTGCGTCAACATCGGCGGTTGATGATCGCCCGCAAAAATATAAATGTCCTCCGGTTTTCCTTTTTTCAAAATTAAATCAACTAGCATTTCCCATTGGTAACGAATCGCATTAGCATACGCCTCCAAATTACCTTGTGCAAGCAGTACTGACTTTTGCTCGTCCATTTCATTCGTGCTTAGGCTACGATAGTCTTCCACAATATTCGTCGGAGAGTCAAAAGGTAAATGTGAATTTTTCGTCAAATAAAATAAGACGTAAGGCTTTTCACTTTGTGTTTCGATGTAGTCTTTCGCAAAGTTTAGGGTATACTGATCCGGCGGACAAGGTCCAAAACCGTACATCGGTCCTTGGTAATTTAAATCTCCAAATCGGATCCATTCGTCTACAGCATAAAATTGCGTATAAGCATCCCAAGGCAAGTCTAGCTTCGCTTCATTCTTCGGACTATTGAGCCAGTATACTTTGTAATTTTGATCATGTAAATAGCGATGTAGTTGTTGATATTGGTACATCTTCGGCGTTTGCAGCAGCGTCATATAATTAGCGTGATGCTGAAAATCGAAACCAAACAGAGCCGAAGAATAACAAACCCAAGAGCCACCGCCATTTCCAGGCGCGGTACTAAGTCGCGACCCCATTTGCCAGCCTGCTTTTGCTAAAGCAGCTTCGTAATTGGGCATATAAGTTTTAAAATCTGCTAATAAATTCGGTCGCCGATAAATAAGGTTACCATAAGATTCTATAAAAATAAAATGTACATTAGGTTTTTGCTGTAAAGGATATTGCTTCGATAAATCTTGCTTTAATAAAAAATCCAAATCAATTTTTTCAAAAGCACCTTTCGCAATGCGGGAAAGGTTAACGTTGCGTCGAATAAAAGCAAGTTGAGAACTCACCTGATGACGAGGGCGGACATTTGTGATGCCATGTTTATAAATTCCAACGCCAATCATTAAGGAAAGTGCTACCGTAATTCCCTTTGACCATTTCCCAAATGATACGCTACCCGCAAGGCGCAAATAGTAGGTAAGAACACGGTAAAGTCCGTAAAACAAACCAAGTATTCCCACAATGGCAGCCGCTACTTTCCAATCCGCATCTACCATAATTAGTTCGTAGCCACCTTGTAGCATAAACCAATCATTGTAAAACATCGGTTCTACTTTGTAGATTTCGGAAAAACTATGATGATAAATTTGAAAAATGAAAATCGTACTGTAGCCTAAAAAAAACAATACGCTAAACCATTTTCTCGCTAAGTATTTCTGCAAAAGAAGATAAACTGCCGTAGCAAGAAAAAAGTCAACGCTAATTCGAAAGACATCATAATTGTAGCGCATGAACATCAATTCCCAAGTGTCGTTCCAATCGTACGATCCCCAACTTGACCAACAAAAAAAGCAACTGTAAGCTATATCTCCAAGATAGGCGGGGAGATAAAGTAAGCTATTTAAAACTAAGGCGATCATCCAGAATTTTAATTCTTGCTTAGACATTCGTTGCTTGCGGGTTTATATTTTTAAAAAGAATTTTGTGATACGCTTTTGCGGCAAAAGCCCAATCGTATTCCGATAAATCTTGTTGGCTAAAATCAAAGCGGAGTTGTCCGCTACTAATTTTTTTGAGTGCCTGATAAAATGCTTCGATATCTCCCGGAGGAATCAGTATTCCAGTACTTGGTGCTGCAATCACTTCTTTAAGCCCACCAACGTCAAAACTCAAAACGGGCGTATAATTACATAAGGCTTCGCAAACGGCAATGGATAAATTTTCAATTTTGGAAGTGCAACAATATAAATCAAAGTTTGAAAAATCGATATCCAATTGAAAGCCAGCTAAAGTAACAAAGTCAAAGGCGGCTAGTTGCTGCGCTAAATTTTCATCTAACACTTTTCCATAAAGATGAAATTGGATTTGTGATAACTCCCCTCCTTTTTTTATTTTTTGAAATAAAGCTAAAGCCCAAGCAAATTTTCGATCATCAATATTTCCCGACATCAAAATCCTTAAGTCCATTTTAGGTTGATAGACTTCGTAAGCATTTTTTGTGATGCGCATATTAATCCCATTTCTAATGACACTGGTACACGGACTAATCTTACGGATAAATTCGTATTTAAAATTAGAAACGGTAATCGTCCACGCCGCCCGCCGAATAATCCAACGGTACAAAGGAACGTAGTACCACGCCCGTAAAGCATTCTGCCAACCAAACTGTCCCTGCTCTGGCCAATTATCGTGGTAAGTAAAGTAAAATGGAAGCTTTGCTAAAATAAAATAATAGCTCATGTAGAAGTCTCCGTAGAAAATGGTTGTTGGTGTAGCAAGCTGACGCAACGTCCGAATAGCCATCCGTCGATTATCATATCGCCGAAATTTTAATTGCTGAAAAGGATGAACACCAAGTTGTTTTCCAACGACAATAATCTCTTTGAAAGCGGTTTCCAATTCCACGAAGATTCTGCAAGTCGCAATCGCACCACCCGAAAAATTCAACCCAAAATTATCCGTTAAAATAACTAATGTCGGTCGCATCGCTTAGCTCGTTGCAGCTTCGTAACTTGCCCAAGCAATGTGAGATTCCCCTAAGCAGACCTTTAAAAAACCCGTGAATTTCCCTTTAACTTCCTTGCAAATTTCTTGGTGAATATATTGCGCCAAAAACTCCGTCGTCGTCAATTTATCTTTAAATTCAGGAAGCTCATCCAAGTTTTTATAATTTAACGGTGCTAATACTTTTTTCAAAACTTTACTAGCAATGTCAATGTCGATGACAATATTATGTTCGTTTAAGCCTTTGGATTGAAAGCTAGCATCTACGACGTAAGTCGCGCCGTGAAGTTGTTGCGCAGGACCAAAAGCTTCACTTTTTAGGGAATGCGCAATCATGATATGTTCTCTAATTTTTACGGTAAACATGGTTGTTGTTTTTTGAGGTTATTTATAATTAATACACCAAGCTAAAGCACTCCGATCTCCCTTTCGCAACCGATCAAATAATTTCGGCGTTGCGGCAAAAGCAATATCATGACTCAGGTGTAAATCGTATTTTTCGTCTTTTAATAATTCAAAAACCAATTGCTTGCGGCGGCGATAATCCCAACGAGCGCGATGCGAACTTGGGAGTTGACCAACCTGACTACTGATAATTTTTTTTCTTTGGTAATGAAACGTTGCGCCTAATTGTAACTCAACATTATTCTCACCATACCAACTTAATTCAATCACTTTTCCTTCCAGTCCGACCACGTCAATTGCCTTTTGCAAACCCGCAGCAGCAGTACTCGCATTAAATGCTAAATCGAAATTTCTTTGATCGAGTTGGGAAACGACTTGCGAAAAACCAAGTTGTTGTGCAAGTGCAATACGCTGAGCATCTCGCTCCAAAATCCATAAATCAACGCCTGGTATCCCCGCTAATATTCGAGCGACAAGCGAACCAATCAAACCAAATCCAACCAGTAATACCCGATCGCCTACCATAACTTGCGCATCCCAAACCGCATTCACCGCCGTTTCTAAATTACTCGCCAAACAAGCTCGTCTAGCAGGAATCGAATTAGGAATTAAGCTCAAATCATCTATAGCTACTTGCGTCCGATCTTGGTGAGGATGCATAACGTGCACCATTTTCCCAGACCATTCGTGAGCTTTCGTCACAACTTTCCCGACGAGGGAATAAGCATATTTAATTGGAAAATTAAAATCCCCATCCATGTAGGGAACTTGCATCGCAGTATGCAAAGCGACAGGAACTGTTCCCGTTGCCACCAAAGTCTCTGTCCCTGCACTCACCAAAGAAAAATGACTCTCAATTTCCAAGGTATTGCTTGGTTGTGGAGGTAAAGTAGTCGTAATAATTTCCGAAGTCTGTGGCGAAGTATGCCAAAGGGCTTGGATCATTTTCATGAAGATTGTTTTATCGCAAGGCTTCCGACGAACATGATAGAGTCGCCAATATTCTGATACTGAAAATGTTGAAAATGAATAGATTCTGCGACGGCTTCGATTTTGGGAAGCACGACTCCTTGAATCCCCGAACCAAAAACGAGGGGCGAAATGTGCAATTGTAGAATATCAACACCTTGATCGTTAAGAAAATTGGAAGTTGTTTTTGCACCGCCTTCGATATAAACGGAGTGTAGGTTTTGTTCGTAGAGCAGCGACAAAATATCAAGACCATCAATTTTACCGTTTTTACCTGCTAGTTGACAATACTGTACTTGATTATTAATGGTACTCGACTGCTGACCAATCAGTAATACTTGATTTTTTTGACCAGCATTCGTGAGGCAACCGTAGTCGGCATTGGGAGAACCCAAAACCACTTTTCGAGGATCTTCTCCTTCTACTTTTCTGACGGTCAGTCGAGGCTGATCCGCTTGCAACGTTTCTTTTCCAATTAAAATAGCATCGCACATCGCACGCATCCGGTGCGCATGAATCAAGTTTTCTTCGTTGCCAATCCATTTAGAATCTCCTAAATGCGTTGCAATTTTACCATCCAAACTCTGAGCAAAATGGGCGATACTCACCGCCCTTTTTTCTTGCTTCGCTTTGAGGGTCAAAAAGCAATACGGTAGATAACGTCGTAGAAATTGTATTCCGTCTTCGGAGAGTACACCGCGCTGTAGTATTTTCGCGTCAATCAAATTTAGCAATTGTACGGTAGTCACCGAAGCAGGATATTCCTGAGCAGATGGTGCAAACGAAATGACAACGACCGCTTGCTCCGAAACCTCGGGTAGCTGATCGAAATTGATAACAACGTCGAGACCGTTATCGCAGAAACTACAATACTTAAAAGTGTGCGGGTACGCTTTGACCGCTACTCCTAAGCGAAGGAGTGCTTTCCAAATTCTTTTTTCATTCATTGTTACTGAAGGAGCTAAAGTTGAGAAATGCTACAAACCATTGCTAAACAAATGTCCCATCAAATCCTTTTTGGTTTTGAGGTACGCTCTGTTTTCTTGTTTAGCTTCGATTTCGATAGCCTCTCGACCAATTAGTTGAATCGAGGACGATTTGACAGCATCTATTTTCAAAGGATTATTCGTCAATAAACGAATTTCCTTGACGGCTAAATCTTCCAATATTTGAATGGCTATATCGTACTGACGAGCATCTACTTCCAGACCTAAATGCGTGTTTGCATCTGCGGTATTCAATCCAGTATCCTGTAAAGTATAAGCTTTGAGTTTGTTGATCAAGCCAATACCTCTACCTTCTTGTCGCAAATAAATGAGAATACCACCTTGCTCCGCAATTTTTGTCAGTGCAAAGTCTAATTGTTCTCCACAGTCACAACGTTTAGAACTAAATAGATCTCCAGTCATGCATTCAGAGTGAATGCGTACTAAGACGGGATGAGAAGGATCAAAACTTTCGTGTACCATAGCAATATGAGGCATTGGTTGTGTCTCATTATCCGCATACGCCAACATTCGAAAGTTTCCCCATTCTGTTGGCATCATTGCTTCTGCTTGTCTTTCCATAACCAAAATAAACATTTAAATAGCCAAAACTATCAGTTTGTCACAAGTTTTAAAATCTTCCTCCTTAAAAATTAGTAACCAATGGCTCATCATAGCAAACTGTCAATTCAATTTTTGAATGACCGTTAGCGCGTAAGCGCCAATTAGTAAAACTTTATAATGAACGCTGAAAAGCAATCATTTGTTGATCATAAAGCTATAAAAAGCATTGGTTGGACAAATTTAAGCATTATTTATTAAAATCATGGCAACATAAGTAAGCTTAAACAAACGTTTCTTTGAGATTAGCCGTAAATTGTAGAACTGTTCAAACCGTCAGCAATCATTCAATATGTTTCTCAATTTTTTTTATAGCTTAAGAACACATGGCATTCCTGTTAGTTTACACGAATACCTTACTTTAATGGAAGCGTTGAAGCGCAACTTAATCAATTATAATGTAGAGGATTTCTACGCGCTTTGCAAAACGATTATGGTCAAACAAGAATCCTTACTTGATCGCTTTGATTTGATTTTTGGTCACTATTTCCAAGGTTTAGAAGCCATTCCTGACGATTTCTTTACCAAGTCTTTCCCAAAAGATTGGTTTTTGAAAAGATTATTGAATGAACTCTCAGCAGAAGAAAAGGCGAAGCTCGAAAAAATGGGTGGTCTCGATGCCTTGATGAAACGCTTGAAAGAATTAATGGCCGAACAAAAAGAACGACACTCAGGCGGTAATAAATGGATTGGCTCGGGTGGAACTTCTCCTTTCGGATCTAATGGTTACAATCCGGAAGGCTTCCGCATTGGACAAGATGGTAATCGTAATTTTAGTGCCATCAAAGTCTGGGACCAACGAGATTTTCAAAACTTAGATGATAAAGTAGAACTCAATACTAGAAATATTAAGCTAGCCTTGAAACGCTTGCGACACTTTACCCGAGAAGGTGCAGCAACGGAATTAGACTTAGACGATACCATTAAGAAAACTTCCGAAAATGCTGGTTTGCTAGACATTAGCTTAGTGCCTTCCAAACAAAATCGCGTAAAGGTTTTGCTACTCATGGATATTGGGGGTTCGATGGATCATCATATTGAACAATGTGCGCAATTGTTTTCGGCCTCAAAACATGAATTTAAACACCTCGAATACTTTTACTTTCACAATTGCTTATACGAATCGGTATGGAAAGACAACCACCGCAGGTTCCACGAACGGATTCCTACCTTGGAGTTGTTGCATAAATACAATCGAGATTATAAAGTAATTTTTATTGGAGACGCAGCAATGTCTCCCTACGAAATTTACTACCGAGGTGGTAGCGTAGAACATTACAACGATGAAGCAGGCATCGTGTGGCTAAAAAGGTTAAAGGACCATTTCAAACATCTTATTTGGATTAATCCAAACCCAGAATACAGTTGGGATTGGTACGAATCAACGACCATGATACGGGACTATACCGAAGATCGGATGTTCCCCATGACCTTAGCGGGCATTACGGATGCAATGCGAGCGTTGAAAAATAAAAAGTATGTAAATACCAAAAGAATTTGGTCCGATGAATAAGTGCTGAGGATTAAATAAATTGGTCTTAAGTACCAAGTTATTTAGTACTCATTACTTAGCTAGTACTTGCGATTTTTTTCTGATAATAGGTGTGATGCGCCGATCATACCTCCTCCCATTACAAATGCAATAGCTGCGATGTAAACGATAAGCATTTAAGTGCGTTTTGTGTTCTCTAATTTGTATTTCTCTCTCTAATCTTTTCGGACAAAGCTAAGTTATTAAAAAATAACTGATATTCAATTATTTAGAGTCAAATTCTAATAAAAAGTCACTTTTATAGAATGCAGCAATGAATTTACGTTGACAAAACCTTACAAACGTTTGTTTTTGCTATTTGAAGTAGCTTAACTTTCAGGGAATTAAGAAGCAAACTAGTACCTCCAAGTAAAATTAAATCTTTTAAAAATAGGTGGAAAACTAAAACGGGCAAAGCCAAGATTAACACTTAGCTTTGCCTGTTTACATTTTTTTAAAGGAAATGATTTCGAGTACGGACTTAATACTCAACGCCAAATTCGCCATTCGTAACGTATACAGTATCCGTCGGTACTCCAAATTCAGATTCTATGCCCGTTAGTTCAAATCTTCCTCCTAATTCTTTCTTTGCTACGTCGTGATAAGTAATCACAATGTGTCCCGATTGGTTGATGTATTCTCCTTGGAAAAGTTCTTTGTATTCACCAGTGTAGCCAGGATTATTAATCAAGCTAAAACTATCGACACTTACGTTGGTAGGTACTTCAAAGAATAATTGTCGCTCCTGACTTTGATCCGATTGGAAAGAAATTGTAGTACCATCGTCGAAACCTGCAACTAAATTAGCGGCAAAAGGAACGTTATTCATCGTGGCGGTCATAAACTCTGAAAATACGAAACAAGGACTACAAGAACCACCGCAATCAACGCCAGTCTCGTCTTGGTTTTGAATACCATCACTACAAGTAGGACAAGGGCTACAGCTACCACCACAGTCAATATCGGTTTCATCTTGATTTAAAATACCGTCACTGCAAGTTTCAACGATGGCATCGTCGTCACTATCTTTATTGCAACTTGCTACGATGAATAATAAGGCAAATAAACCTAAGAATAAGATACTAGAGGGTCGTAAAGTTTTCATTTAATTATATTTTTGGTAAAGTAGTTACTATAGAACAAGTAAGTTATATCCACTACTTTGGTGATAAAATTTTCCGAAGATAGCAACTTACGTAAGAACAGATCGAAAAATCAAGTAGTTTAACACTTTCCCTAAACTCCAACTCGATTTAGCACCATTTAAAATTTAGTACTAAGTTAGTAATTTAGAGAGTGCCCAAAAAAACAACACTCATTACAAAGGACGAATCGTCTAATTGTAATGAGTGTAGTAGGAAGAGCAAATGAGGAAGTTACTTAATAACTTCTGAGTATACTCTTTGGGAAAACAAAATTCTTATACTCTTTTTAATTTTGATATTTCATGAATACGGTTAACTAACAGCGTTCAAGTTGACTTTTGCCAATTTGACCTTTTGCGTTAGTTTTACTTGTTTAATAATTTTGGCCATTAGTGAATTGGCGCATAATACTGTTTTTTTCTTAGTCATAACGTTTAGTTTTAAGTGAATAAAAAACAGCATGGGATTAAAACATGATTCCGTAAATTTACGAAAACCTGAGCAAAACTTATAATCAAAAAAACATTAACAATATACTTTCTACAAAAACAAGTCTTTACATAGTGTGTAAACACATTTATAAAGCCAACAATTCCAACAATTTACGCTGCCATGCTGCACTAGATTCCAGCATTGGATAATGTCCCGTATTTTTTAACCAAACTAAGCGATTATGGCTAATTTCTTCGGCTAAAACGACTGCCATTTCTTTTACGGCAACGGGATCTTCGGTTGCCCAGAGGATATTGATTGGCACTTTTGTTTGCTGTAAAGCACCAATCCAACGATGCCAAAAACGCTTACGCTCTTGGATGTACTGCGTCAATGCTGGCAAAACGGTACGACCATTATTGTACAAAAGCATTTCCCACAGCACTGCTAATTCCTCCGTATCTACTTTGGTTGGATCAGCCCAAATTTTACGCATATTTCGATAAAAAATCCCCTTCGTGCTCCACTGTGCAATCAAAGGACCAATGCTAGGATGTAGCAATAATTTTTGGATTGGCCGAAGTTTTGCTAATTCAATGTGCATACTTCCGTTAGAAAGCGTCATTGAGCAAATCTCAATCGGTTCCCAACCAAAGTTTTTCCGAGCGAGTATTTCGGTGGCGATGCTCGTTCCATAATCATGGGCAAAGATATGTGCTTTTTTGATGCCTAATTGTTGCCACAAGGCTAAAGCCATATCCGTTTGTTCCATCAAAGAATAGGAATAATCCGTCGGTTTGTCCGATAAGCCAAAGCCCAAATGATCGTGTAAGACTACGTGATAATGCTCACTTAACGGCTCCAAAACTTGGTGATAATCATAAGAACAAGTCGGATAACCGTGTAAAACCATTAAATAAGGTTTGCCTTCTCCCCGTGTTTGCACAAAGAGGCGATGTCCACCAACCTGATGATAATGCCCTTGTGATTTCCATTGATCTAAGCTGAGCATAATATTATTTGAAGGAAGAAGTTCTTAGAACTTCAAAACTTGCTGTAAGAAAAGATTATTTTTTAAACCTCTAATTTCCGCCGTAATTTGAATAGGATTAGCGTCCCAATCTATTTTGAGTAGTCCGAAGTTACGTTTTGGAACAAGATTACCTACCCGATATTGATTTGCTTCCGTTTGGTTGCCTTTACTCCAACTATGCGTCAATCCGCTAGAGGTTAATTCGTAAACGACGCCAGTAGCTTGAGGAAGCGTCGTTTTGGCGAGTTCAGCCATATGTCGATCGCCACTGAGGAGAATGGGATTTTTGATTTTGGAAGATTCGATGAGTCGGAGTAAACGCTTACGCGCGGTAGGGTAATTTGCCCATTTTTCGTAAGGATG